>JBEAQB010000342.1:0-6085 GCA_041164125.1 Cyanobacteriota bacterium | reverse complement strand
ATAACGATGGAAGGCGACAAAGGCCGCCTCCTCAGTGCCCGATAAGGCGGCGATCGCCATCACCAGTGCATGGGCCATTGTCCCACTCGGGTTTTCCCCCAGTTGCAAGGCCGCTAACACGTTGGACGTGGCATTCAATCCCCCGGCTAAGGCGGCTTTGGCCGCCCACACTGCTCCCTGGGGACTAAAAGCTCGCCGCGTGCCAAATTCCAGCAGAATGGCTTCCTCCCCCGCAATGTCCCGCAACCGTGCGGCCCGCGTCGCAATCAAGGTTTGATAGTTGATGGTATTCAACACAAAGGTTTCCACCAGTTGCGCTTGCCATAAGGGGGCTTCTATCCTTAAAAGGGGTTCATTGGCAAAAACCGCTGTCCCTGGCGGCAGGGCCCAAACGGTTCCCGTAAATTTTAAGCTGGTTAAACGCTGCCAAAATTCCCCTGGCGCTTGGTCAAAAAGCCCAGTTTGTTGCAAGGCTTGAACGTGTTCCCGGGTGAAATGCAAATTGCTTAAATAACTCAGCACCTCCTCTAGTCCCATGGCAATTAAATAGCCATAATTGTCCGGTAAATGCCGCACAAATAATTCAAAACTAGCGGGTTTATCCCCAATTCCTTCTCCCAGATAACAGGCTGCCATTGTTAATTGGTAAAGGTCAGTCACCAATCCTAGGTCGACGTCCTGTAACCCTAAGGGGGACTTGTCTACAGTACTCATCACGCTTGCCGTTCAAGATAACGGCTTGACGGTGCCACCCTAAATTATAGTAGGATTCACCATAATTCGACAAGAGAGAGTATATATACCAACTGAGATCTCGGGCAGGAAGCAATTGCTCCCACAGCTAACTACGGAAGGGCTCCACCTTAGCCGTGTAGTCTAACGGTAGAACGGCTAAGACATTTTCCGGGGGATTCGGCACAATGTAATGACTGATGATTTCCCCCCCCATGGTACCGTTGACGGCCGCTAAGCCCATTTCAACGGAGCGTTTAACTTCCGAAACCGGGCCGCGTACCGCCACCAAGAATTGTCCCCGCTCTGCGAGATCGTAATAAACCAATGTTACCCGAGCGCCTTTGACCATCGCATCGGCAGCGGCCAACACGGCGGGAAATCCGAGGGTTTGTATAACGCCAACGGCCTGGGGCATGGGGGTCTCCTTGAGTCGCGCTGTAGGGGAAGAAAAAAGTGAACAATGCTAACTTCTTATTGTATCGGTTGGCGGACATCCCTAGAATGGGAATTGGGGAGTGAACTATCCCCGTTCTCAGCTAAGCTTGGAGCCAATTCGTTCACCCGTATCAAGTGGCTACTTATGCATGCGCTTTCTATTCCGACCTGGATGGTCCATGTCTCCAGCGTGATCGAGTGGATAACGGCGATCGCCCTAGTCTGCCGTTATGCGCGAAAGACCGGTTATGCCCACTGGCGGGCCTTAGCCTGGGGGATGTTGCCAGCGTTAGTCAGTGCGACATGTGCCTGTACCTGGCATTTCTTTGATAATTTACCGGATCTTAATTGGTTGGTAACGCTACAGGCCCTAACGACGGTGGTGGGCAATGGAACCCTTTGCATTGCCGCCTGGTGGATTTGGCGGCGCTCCCGGCCCACAGCTTCTTTGGATTAATCAACGATGGACCTGACTCACCTGTTGGCTAAGGAAAATTTATTTGCGATTTCCTTATTTCCCTACCTGGGCTTTTTGTGGTTCCTGCGGCGATCGCCCCAAACCCCCAAAGTCGCCCTCTGGGGCTTTTATTTCCTCTTAGTGTTTGTGGTGGTTACCATCCCGGCCGGCATTTATGCCGAGGCTCATTTTCACGAGCAACTGGCCAACGTCGATTGGTTACACGGCAGCGCTGAAGTCTTTCTTTCAATTTCTAACTTCTTGGTGGTTTTGGGGTTTATACAGGGATTACAGACCCAAGATCGCTCCCAGTGACGACGGTATAACACCACATTGTCTCCTTGATACACGCTATCAAATTGGGGCGATTTTTCTAACTGTTGCTGTAATTCACTCACAGTACCTTCAGACTCCGGCCAACCGGCATGGTTAGTTTGCAACAAAATACTATCCAATTGAGCTAAATCAAAGGGGGCATCATCCCGAATGGCTAGGTGTAATTCAGCGCGATGACTGAGGTGGGGGGCAATGTGGGGGGCGGTTAAGAGCCGATCGCCAGGGTGAACTAAACGAACGGCGGTTTGTAAGTCGGCTAAGTCGTCCCAATGCTGCCAATACGGCCCTAGGAAGAATGTATATTTTCCCAACGCTAAAAAGGCGATCGTCGCCCAGAGAATAATCCAGCGGGGTCGTTTTAGCCAAGTGCTACCCTGATACCAATGGGTCATTACCATCAATAACAAAAAGGGGAAAATGGGTAATGCATAGTGAAACACCAAATTCTTTTGGGGATAATAGTCGGTAATTAAGTTGATAAATAACGCTGGCATTGCTGGGATCAACAGCCCCCAAGCCCGTCCCCAAATGCCCCATAAAACCGGCGCTACTAACAATAATAGGTAAACAAAATTCGCCGTTGTGAATAACTGACCAAGAATAACTTGGGGTTTGAGGAACAAATTTAAGATAATTTCCCCCACCGAATCCCCCAAAAAACCATACCGCATGACGGCGGCGGCTTCAGCACCACTGAAGGCCGGAATAATCCCCTTCGTTGCGATCAAAAACCACGCAACCCCTGACAGTAAACTAACACAACCAAACCAGCGTCGTTTTTCCCCAATGATTAACCAGATGCCCATCATTGCCATTGTCAATGACAGTACCGCCTTGCTACTTAAAATGACCATCAACGCCATGATAAATCCCCCCCAATGTTTTGCCCGGGCACTCCACATGGCCCATAACAATGCCGGTAGGGCAAAGACTTCGGGGTGAAAATCAAATAAGTTCACGTTAAACACCAGGGGATAAAGCCAATACACCCCAGCCAGGGTTAAGCTTTCCCTTTCCCCCAGCCCCAGTTGTCGCGCCAGTTGCCAAGTGGGCCAGGCCCCCACCGCTAAGGCGATCGCCTGTAGTGCCAGTAACCAATAAACTGAGGGATAAAGTTTATACACCAATGCCAATGGGTAAACAATCCCCGCCGCATGATCTCCCAAAATATGAAAGCCCCGAAAGGAAACAATGGGCGGTTCCCCCTGACTGATTAAGTAAATGGCTTGATCAAACCAGCCTAGATCCAATGCATTGGATTGAAATAAACAATGGCGCAAACTGGCACAGGTAAAGAAAATGAGCACCACTGCGACCATCAAAACCCAGAATAAACGTGGTGGTATAAGGTCATCAGGCGATCGCCGTTTAGATAAGCCCATGTTCAACGCAGTTCGCAAACAAAAAACCTTTCCCAGACTACCCTGTTCTGGTCAACCGCAAAAACCATCGTTAGGATGAAACAGAGGTTTGTCGCAAACAGACTTTAGCATTTGGCCTCTCCAACGGCGATCAATTGCGGTGAGGTGATACCTGGTTTTCTCCTTGATCTAAGCCGTATTTGGTCGTGAGCACCAAGGTGGACACCCTAATGACCGGGAGATTGATTCAAGGCATTGGTGTCATGATAAACCGCTAGATTTTTCACCAAGGTTTCGCTGGCTTCATTTAAACCAATCACCTTAACGTCCGCGCCGATGCGACGAAATTTCAACACCACTTTATCGATCGCCGCCACTGCCGCTTGATCCCACAGATGAGCATGGCTGAGGTCTAAAATGACAGTCTCTAAGTCCAATGGATATTCAAAGGCGCTCAAAAAGTCGTCCACAGAAACGAAAAAAAGCTGCCCTGAAACCGAATAAGTACATTGAGTGCGATCCCCATTGTAAACCCGATCAACAAAGACCAATTGCGCAATGTTGCGGGAGAAAAATACCGTGCTTAAGGCAATTCCCGCCACCACGCCGATCGCCAGATTATGGGAAAAAACAGTTATTAAAACAGTGGTGATCATAACGACTGTTTCACTGCGGGGAATCCGTTGAATATTGGTTAACGACGACCAACTAAAAGTGCCTATCGATACCATGATCATCACCGCCACTAGCGTTGCCATCGGAATTTGTCTGACCCAATCTCCCAAGACCAAAATAAAAAAGAGCAGAAAAACGCCGGCCACAAGGGTTGATAATCGTTTTCGTCCCCCGGATTGAATATTAATCACAGACTGGCCGATCATGGCACAACCGGCCATCCCCCCTAGAAATCCTGTTGCAATATTGGCGATACCTTGACCTTTTGCTTCACGGTTTTTGTCACTGGGGGTGTCAGTTAATTCATCTAGTAAAGATGCTGTCAGTAAAGACTCTAGTAACCCCACGATCGCCATCGTGATGGCATAGGGCAAAATGATTTGTAGGGTTTGCCCATTAAGTGGCACTTGGGGGAGTGAAAATATCGGTAACGTTGTGGGTAACTCTCCCATATCTCCCACTGTTGGGACATCAATTTTCCACACCATCGAGATGGCGGTTAAAACAACGATCGCCACCAAGGGAGACGGAACAACTTTAATGAATCTTGGTAAAAGATAAATAATCGCTAAACTGGTAGCTGTCATGACATAGAC
The DNA here is from genome assembly GCA_041164125.1 of Cyanobacteriota bacterium. Classification (GTDB taxonomy): domain Bacteria; phylum Cyanobacteriota; class Cyanobacteriia; order Cyanobacteriales; family Microcystaceae; genus Synechocystis. The sequence goes on along the minus strand of JBEAQB010000342.1, from coordinate 1,490 downwards.
AGCCGGCGGCACATTGGTTAACTGGGGTAATTGGGCCATAAAAATTAGGATTGCCAGCGCATTAACAAAGCCAATCATGACGGCCCGAGGAATAAATTTCATTTGGCGACCCAACTTAAACACCCCAAATAAGATCTGGAGAATGCCCGTTAAAATGGTGGCAGCAAATAGGTACTCAATACCATGATCCTTGACCAAGTTGACCATTAATAAAGCCATCGCCCCCGTAGCCGCCGAAATTAACCCGGGTCTGCCCCCCGCAAAAGCGGTCACTACCGCAATGACAAATGACGCATAAAGTCCTACTTTGGGGTCAACCCCAGCAATAATCGAAAAGGCGATCGCCTCCGGAATCAGGGCTAAGGCAACAACCGTCCCCGCTAAAACATCTTGGCGGGTATTGGCAAACCATTCCCGTTGCACAATTCTTGTATTCAATGCTCAAGCCTCAATAGTCCGCATTATCATGCCAACTTGTCTTGCTAATGTAAAGAGGATGGCAGCCAATCACGATGACCTTAAAGGACTCCTGGTTTCAATCAGACTCACCTATGCAGGATAATCCCCCCTCTTTTCAATCCCTCATGCAAGCGATGCAGGAGGCCACATTCTATCCTCACCCGGTAGAAACGCCCATTATCTGTTTACAAACCCATTGTTCTGCCGTCTTTCTGACCGGAAATTATGCCTATAAATTGAAAAAGCCTGTGGACTTTGGGTTCCTAGATTATTCAACCCCAGCTAAAAGACGGCATTTTTTACAAGAAGAATTGCGTTTAAATTTACCGGTCGCACCGGATATTTATCGCCAAGTTTTGCCCCTTAATTACCGCAATAGCCAATGGCGATGGGGGCAAGCAGAGACAGAAGCAGATGACTATGTCTTACAAATGCATCAATTTCCCCAAGACTGTCTGTTTTCGTCCTTATTTGAACAACAGAAACTCACCGCTGATCAGATTATTCGGTTGGGGAAACGGGTGGCAGCATTTCATCAACAAGCGCCTACGAATCAAGAAATTACTGCCTTTGGTGATCCGGACGTGGTTTGGCGATCAGTCGTGAATAATTTCAACGCAACGGAAAAATATATTGGCACAGCCCAATCCCAACAGCAATTTGACCAGACTAAGCAATTTTGTGAAGCGTTTTATCAACAGAATTTAGCGGTGTTTAAACACCGGCAAACCTTGGGAAAAATTCGAGAATGTCACGGTGATTTACATTTAAATAATCTTTGTGACTGGCACGGCAAAATTCAACTCTTTGACCGCATTGAATTCAATCGACCCTTTCGCTTTGTGGATGTGATGTATGATGTGGCGTTCACAGTGATGGATTTGGACTCTAAAGGTCGTCGAGACTGGGCTTATTTATTTTTAAATACCTATTTGGAACAGACCGGAGATTGGCAAGGGTTGAAAATCTTGCCTTTTTACCTCTGTCGTCAGGCCTATGTTAGGGCAAAGGTGACGTCTTTTTTGTTAGAT
>JBEAQB010000341.1:0-4101 GCA_041164125.1 Cyanobacteriota bacterium | reverse complement strand
AGGTAAACACAAAGGTCAATTCACAACCAATGAAAAAGACTTGAAATAATAGGTAAATCCACAACAGCAACACCATAACGTTACCAATCACACCGTAGGCGCGAAAATTTTCCCCCATACGGATAATCCCGCTGCTAAAAGCATTTTGTAGTCCCATGAGGGCCGCTGCAGTAAATAAAGAGCCAGGGATGATATCTAACCAAAACAACCGTGTTGAGGGCAAAACTTTAAACAGTCCCAAGATAACCGTTGTAATCAAAAAGTAAAAGATGCCAAATTGTAAACTTCTCAAGATGATTAGTGTGTCAACTTGTACCCAGGAAATACTTTGTTCTAGGTCTACCACAAGCGAAAAAATAATTTTAATCGCTAGATTGGCTAACATTGAGCAAAGAAAGACGAAGACAGTACTTAAGACCAATAAAAAAGCCAGAATTTTATTTTTAACGAAGGTAAATGCCTGGTGTTTAACGCCGGTAACCGCCTGCTGACGGGGATGAACCTGCCAAATTTTATCCACACTCCGGTTAAGGGCATCAAAAATTTTACTGGCGGTGAGAATCAATAATCCAAACCCAATTGCGCCGGCGCTCATACTACTGCGATTTAGATTCACTAAGGTTTGTTGCACCATGCTAAACGAGTCATTCGGCAATGCCTGCTTTGCCAACTCAATTAATTGCAAATAATAGTTAGATTCTGGCCCTAAAAGCATGCCGACAATGCTCAAAACGACTAAACAAATTGGAAATAGTGAAAACAAGGCATAGTAGGCTAAAGCTGCCCCCATTTCTAAACATTCATCCCGCTGCCATTTCAAAACCGTTTGTAAAATCAACTGTGTGATGCGGGCGGGTAAAATAACTGTGCGACACCAGTCAATCACGTTTTTGAGCCATAGGGGCGAGTTCTTCATTGAGCATGAACAATAAACAGCAGACGATTGGCGATAAGCAAATTATAGGAAAATGTAACCTAAAGAAATATTACAAAGTGATGGGAATTAGCGGCGATCGCCCTAATCTATAAGGTTCAGTGCCTATTTTCCGCTTGGATTTGGGCCAATTTTTATAATCATTTTTAAACCTTCTTGATTGACTATGTTTCCCACCCTTCGTCCCCGCCGCCTTCGCCAAACCGCCGTCCTGCGTCGTATGGTGCGGGAAAATAGCTTGACGGTCAATGACCTCATTTACCCTCTTTTCGCAGTCCCTGGGAACGGTGTTGCCAAAGAGGTCATCTCGATGCCGGGGGTCTATCAGCTTTCGGTGGACAAGGTGGTGGATGAAGCCAAGGAGGTTTACGACTTAGGCATTCCCGCGATTATTTTATTTGGCATTCCTGAAGACAAGGATACAGACGCCACGGGGGCTTGGCATGATTGCGGCATTGTGCAAAAGGCAACGGAGGCGGTGAAAAAAGCTGTTCCGGATCTGGTGGTGATTGTTGATACTTGCTTATGCGAATATACCCATCATGGTCATTGCGGCTATTTGGAAACCGGCGATTTAAGCGGGCGGGTTTTGAATGACCCCACCCTGGAGTTGCTGAAAAAAACAGCAGTTTCCCAAGCCAATGCTGGCGCTGATATTATCGCACCGTCGGGGATGATGGACGGGTTTGTCCAGGCCATTCGGGCAGGCTTAGATGCCCACAATTTCCAAGATATTCCCATCCTTTCCTATGCCGCTAAGTATGCATCTGCCTACTATGGTCCCTTCCGGGATGCCGCGGAGTCTTCTCCGCAATTTGGCGATCGCCGAACCTATCAGATGGATCCGGGCAACAGCCGTGAAGCCCTCAAGGAAGTGGAACTAGACCTATTGGAAGGGGCAGATATGGTGATGGTCAAACCGGCATTGTCCTATATGGATATTATCTGGCGAATTAAGGAAATGACCCAATTACCGGTTGCAGCCTATAACGTTTCTGGCGAATATTCTATGGTCAAAGCCGCGGCGTTAAACGGTTGGATTGACGAAAAAAAAGTGGCCTTGGAAACCTTAACCAGTTTCAAACGGGCCGGCGCAGATCTGATTTTGACCTATCATGCCAAAGATGCCGCCCGTTGGCTCCAGGAAACCGCATAACAGGGAGGCCCTCTATCCCTAAGGCGTCATTGATGGTCGATGCGGTTGGGTTAGAGGGTATCGGATCCCGTGAAAGAAGATTCTAAGTTTTTGCGCTGTTCTACTTTGCTCAGGAAATAACCAGTCATCATGGCAGACGCTAACAGGTTGGCAAAATCTTCGCGGTCAGTGGTAATTTGCATCTGGAAGTCTTCTGATGGCAACATTCCCACCAATCCTTGAACATTTTGGTGAATAATGTCTTTAATTTCTGAACTAGCAGATTGGGCAATCCAAGCAAGGGTGTCGGGATGCTGCTTTTGTAAGTATTGAATCAGGGTGTTAACCTGTTGATCTTCTTGTTCAGACGCATTAAAGCCAAAATTGAATTCCATTATTACTCCCTAACGTCGGGCTAATAGTTTAACCGCTTTTGTCATTTTCCACTATAGCGGCTGGGGTAAAAAAATGTAAAAGATAATGACGGCTAATTTTAAGGCAGTTTGTCATGACTCAGCGCCTCCCCCGCCCAATAACGTCAGGGGAGAAAGGATGACAAATTTGGTGATTGGCGTTAAGGGTTAATGAAAGTTAGTTGGGTTTTTAGTAGCCCCAATAACTTGGGCTTGGCGATCGCCCCTTCGTGGGACAGGACAACCTCATTCGCTTTGAATAATCGCAGGGCGGGGACGCCTTCGACTTTACACTGGGCGACGGCAGCAGGATTGGGGTCAACCTCTAACTTTAAGACTTTTAATTGATCGCCGTAATCCTCGGCGATCGCCTGAATGGCGGGGGACATCAATCGGCAAGGCCCACACCAGGCGGCCCAGAAATAAACAAGAACAGGCTTGTCTTGCTGTTGGGTTTCCTGCTCAAATTCGGTGTCGGTAATTTCTAGTAAACTCATGTTATCTTGAAAGTATTTTTTTACTGTATAAAGTTTTCCATTCTGCCCCTGATCGCACGAAATTGAGCAGGAACTGATGGCCCTTTTTCAGAGATGAAGATAGATAAAAACCTGGGGAAATGGTTAAAGTAGGGTTATAACTCATTTAATTTCCGTCGTAGGGCCTCTAACTCCGCATCAACAACCGCATCATCCTGGGCGGCTGCCTTCGGGGTCGTGGTCGCTTCGGGGGACGCTTCTAGACGGGGCGTAGCGCTAGACCCCCCCGGCAATGCCCCACCGCTCATGGAGGCTTTGAGGGCTGCTAACTCATCTTCGACACCGCTACTGGCTTCCAACTCAGCAAACTGATTTTCAATACCAAATCCTGCTAACTCTCCGGCGGCCTGGGAAGTGGCCTCCATATCGAGAACCTTGCTTTCCATACGCTCAAACGCCGACGTGGCACTACTGGTGCCAATGCCCCCCAACGTTTGTTGTAACTCGGCATTGGCTTTAGCCGCTTTCGCCCGAGCCTGCAGCATATTTTTCTTGGTTTTCGCTTCGGAAATTTTCCCTTCTAGGGCCACCAAGTTACGGCGTAAACTTTCCACCATGGTGGTCTGTTGGTCAAGTTGGGTTTTGTAGGTCGCCGCCGTATCAGACAAACTTTTTTTGCGCGTAAGGGCTTCCCTCGCCAGATTCTCATCCCCTTTGCTCAGGGCTAATCTTGCCCGGTCTTCCCATTTTCTGGATTCGGTCAAGTCTTGGTTGTAACGCTGCTCTGTCCGTTTTTGTTCGGCGATCGTCCGAGCAACCGCTTGGCGGAGTTGCACCAAGTCTTCTTGCATATCAATAACAGCTTGCTCAAGAACCTTTTCTGGGTCTTCGGCTTTACTCACGAGGTCGTTGAGATTGGCACGAACGACGCGGCTTAAACGGTCAAATAATCCCATGTCTTATTTATCCTCTCGAAATCGCTTGGGGTGAACGAATGGGGTCTGTAGGGAAGTCCGCCGACAGGGGGGACAAAAAATAGCCCGATACTATCTAGTTTAAACCACGCAACACCTCAAAAAATGAGGGTTGACAAAATCAAGGGGGAACTAAGTGGGCAAAGGGGGAGGAGGCAGTTGAAGGATG
>JBEAQB010000340.1:0-8393 GCA_041164125.1 Cyanobacteriota bacterium | reverse complement strand
TAATTAAGTTGCCTCTCCTCAATGTTAATTAATTCCTAGTTAATTAATTCCTAGCTGAAGGCTTAGCTCAAGCTAGCAGGAGTGATACTCGCAACTTTACCACCCAGACGATTGATTTGTTGTAGGGTTTGATTAAGTTGTTCTAAAGGCACAATTACTGCCTTATTGCTCCGGCGTACCTTAGGATAGCGATAGCCCGGTGCAGAAATAGCTGTAATCTCAACCCGGAATAGCTTGCTTGCCTCACCAAAGGGGACAGATCCGCCCAATGCTTTCGCTGGGGTAGTACCCGCTTTAGAGGGACGATAAGCCCAACCAGGATTGCTTCCACTCGGACCAACGATCGCCGAAGCCGTATTTTGCCCCAACTCCGTTGCTAAACGGGTCGCATTGCGCTCTAATTGAGCCCGATCACTATTGGCATAACCACGATAGAGACGGAACATGCGGGTAAAGCCCACGGTGCGATCGCCTACTTGGTTATTAAAGCGATAATAGGGAACAATATTTTCCCCAAAATTTTCTTGATATTCAACCGAATCAATATAAGCATCAATTTCCGCTTCAAACCCTTGATTTTCGTAAAGATCTAAGTGAAAAATCACCTCATCTTCACTAAAAGGAGCGCGACCTAACAAATGTTTGTAGTTCAGCTCGATTACCCGGGTTTGAAAATTGTTGTAGAAAAATTTTGTCTTATAAAGCTCGGACTTGGCTACCGTGCGAACAAATTCTCGCACACTAATAGACCCATTAGACAGTAAGGATTCGGCACCTTTAAGGCGTTCAGAATCCATAATGTAGTCATTACCAAGAACCTGACGATAAACCGCACGGATTACTAACTTAGCATCATCTTGGGTAAAGTCAGGACGCAGTTCAACGGGACGGCTCTCATTATAGGGAGTAATTCCCAAACGAGAGGCGGCGGTAGTAATTGCCACTGTGAAATCTCCTATTCGTTAAAAGTGCTATAAATAACGTCTGGCCAAGGCCAAATACAAAGAGACCTGGGAAAGCGAGAGACAGCCAACAAAACGCCAACACCCCTCCACTTTACCAGGTCAAATAAACCAATTTTACCGAGGAACTAGCTCAGAGCATTGATAGCATAGTCGAGGTAGGAATTCGCTTCATCACGGGCATCACCAGACAGACCGTGGTTGGCTTTGATGTATTTCAACGCTTCAACATACCAGCTGGGGGAGAGGTCGAAGGTGCGATTGATTTCATCAATACCCGCAATCAAGTACTCATCTAAAGGACCGGTACCACCAGCAACGAGGCAGTAGGTAACGATGCGAAGATAGTAGCCGATGTCACGGGCACACTTATCTTTACCCCGTTGATCCGCGGCAAAGTTGTTACCTTGCATTTGGGTGGTATAGGGGAATTTGTTATAGACAGCTTGGGCCGCACCGCTTACCAGGCTCTGAGCATTGTCAGTTAACGCTTTAGCCGCTTGCAAACCGGCGCCAGCTTGGCGTAAGCGACCGAATGCAATTTGTAGTTCAGTGCTGCTGAGAAAGCGACCTTGAGAGTCGGCGGTAGCGACAGCTTCAGTTAAAGGGGTTTTCATTGTTTTGGTATCTCCCGTTAGATTGTGAAAGTTTTCCTAGATATATTTAGCGTTATGCTGTAGTAGTAATAGTCTACAGGTTAATAACCCAAGGGGTTGATTAAAGACAATTAAACTAGGCAACAGCAGCGGCAGCACGATCAAAGTAACCAGCGATTTCGGCAACGAGAGCGCTGCAATCACCGCGGGTGATGCCGTTGGGATCGTTAACGATTTCCAAAGCCGCATCTTTCATTTTTTGCACGCCGGCTGCAACGGAAGCACCAGGAACCCCCAAAGCAACATAGGTTTCACGGAGACCATTTAAACAACGATCTTCTAAGACGGAAGCATCACCAGTGAAGGTTGCGTAGGTAACATAGCGGAGGATGATTTCCATGTCACGTAAGCAAGCAGCCATACGACGACTGGTGTAAGCGTTTCCACCGGGTTGGATTAATTGGGGCTGTTCAGCAAATAAGGCGCGAGCAGCATTAGAAACAATAGCGGAAGCATTACCGGTGATGCGGTTAACGCAATCAATCCGTTTGTTGCCTTCAGCAACGGTGGCGCTTAGTGCATCTAACTGAGAACCAGAAAGGTACTCGCCACGAGCATCAGCTTGGGATACAACCCGAGTGAACACGTCGAACATTGAATTAATCTCCTACTTAACTTTTTGAGTTGGGATTTTCTTAAACACGATTCCCTCTAAAAATGAGGGAGTCCATTAGCGACTCTGCCATTAACTATCCTAACGCTTTGACGTTTCAGTCTTGCCAAGGCTTTATGAGAAAGTACCTCAACCAATCCGGAGCAAAACGAGAGAGAGGAATGCAGACCCACCGGGACACTAAAAAGGCTCAATGCATTCAGCATGAGGGCTTTTGCAGTCCCACAGTTAACTTTATACAATGTGGTCGCACGTTATGTCTGTTACGTCTTGTTAATTTTAATCTGGCTTTTTTGTTAAGACTTGTAAAGCGCGACTCTCAGTTTTGAGCGGCTTTACCGAAATCATCATCAGCAAAAGTGACTTTGACTGTTTACCTTGAACTTTTTTGGCGGAGCCTAGCCAAGAGTTGATAACTTTTTACGTGCATCCCAACAGGGGTGACCTTGATGGTGTGGACTTCTTGCTTAAAAAAATTTTACAATGAATACTGTTTTTCATTTTCCGTGATCTGATTTAGAAACCTTATTGTTTTGATAAGCCATGTCAGGGTATCTGGCTTGTCGCAGCGCCGAACGTCACCACCATTATTCAAGCTGATGAATTCCTCTGCTGTATCGACTAAATTTTTTTTGGGTTACACGCCCCGGAGCCAGTCCCGGGCTGAACGCGCCTTACGGTGTGCCCCTTTTCGGCTAACCCTCTACCGCGAGATGCAGGAGGGCAGTGTGCTGTTACCGGCGATCGCCACACAGCTGGGGTTTAAACAGGGCTTTAGTTGTCAGCCTTTATCCGAACAGCAAACAGAACGGGAATTAATGTGGCTCATTCAGGTGGGTTTATTGCGGCGAGAGGTGGATGGCCAGGGCATTACCGATGGCTTTCGTCTGACCCCGTTGGCAAAACAGATTCTAGCCCAGTATTCAGCGGATCAGTCAGATCTACCTGCCCCCTCCCTCGGTGATTGTCTGAAGAATCAACTGCTGCGCTGGTTTTTACCCACGTTTCAGGTCATACTGCGTTGAAGTATCAGCAGCAGGTCATTGGGAGTCACCGGAAACCAAAACTGTGGTGTTGTCCGACTGCCTAACGGCCTCGCTAGTGGTGATGGGGAGGTTACCTAACCAGGTATTGACATCCATCCCAACCCGGAGGGTTAAATCCGAGCCTAAATCCCCCGTGGAGGAGGCTTCAACATGGCCGCCACCGAGGCGACGCTGGAGGTAATGGGCCGCTTCCAAATCCCCTTGTTGCACAACAATTTCCGTTTCCCTTAACAACTGGGGGGACTCGGCAATTTCGTAGAGATTATAAAAACCTTGTTCCCGTAAATAGTCTTTCACTCGCTGCATGGCTGAGGGGTCATCACTGGCATTTTGTAGGGCAATGTAAAGACTTTCCGGCGATCGCTGTCTGGGTGTTGTCCAGGGATCGGCCTCATAGACTACATCAAAGTACTGCCGCATAATCTGCCGCCCACCGGCATGGGACATCACCCAATAGCTTTTACCATCAAACTCTTCTAGTTGACTAAACCGTCCCGGCAGCATCACCATTTGTACTTCCTGGCGCTCTAGCTGACGCCCAAAATTGGCCAAGGCAAGGATTTCCTCCACACTCAAATTCGTAGCGACGGAGTTTTGTAAAATTTGAATGGCTTGAGGAATACGGGTTAGGAGGGTGGGATTGTTTAAACGCTTTTGCAGCGCTTTTAACAGAATCTCTTGGCGTTGTACTCGGCCGATATCTCCATTGGCATCATGGCGGAAACGGGCGAATTGCTCCGCCTGCTCACCACTTAATGTTTGTAAACCCGCTTCAAGATTGATGGTTAAATTTTGGGTTTTATCTTCATAAACCATTGGCGTTGGGACAAAAACCTCTACGCCGCCAACTAGGTCTACCAACTCCCGAAATGCATTTGTGGTAACTTGCACGTAACGGTCAATAGGAACTTCCCCAAAGTTTTCTCTAATCACCCGCGCCGCCAGTTTTGCTCCCCCATACACATTGGCATCGTTAATTTTGGTATAGCCGACATTCGGAATCACCACTCGGGTATCCCGGGGGATAGACAAGAGTTTCAACGTATTTTCTCTGGGGTCAAACCGGACCAAAAGCATGGTGTCGCTACGGCCCCTGAAAACATCCTGCTCCTGTTCCCCGTTGGCTGTCTCGACTCGGTCAATTCCCATGACTAAAATGTTGACAGGACGGCTAATGCGATAGGGAAACAAATCAGCTTGGGAGGGTTCGGAGGACGGTTGAGCCGTTGCGGTGTTAGGTAACTCTCCGCTTAACACGTTACTGGTCCAGGGAGAGAAAAACCCCATCCCGACCCCGGCGATCGCCGAGGCAAACGCCGTTAAACTTAATAAAGACCCCCATAGTACCCCTCGTGCAAGGGGCGATAATCCTGTTTTGCGGCTGGATAGGGGTTGACGTTTTTGAACAATGGGGACGGGCGCTGGTCGATAATGGGAGCGGACTTTGACAGTCACTGAGGACTGTAAAGGAGAAGAGTCAGAACTATGGACCATACAACCTCAACACCACAATAAAGCTTTAATTGACCAGCTAAAGCATAGTCTATATAGATGGCTAGTCGCAGGGATTGGTTCCCCATTGCAGACCTGACCTTCCAGCCTTTGGCGATCGCTCCCCCCTCTTAAGAACACGGTTGTTTCAGGGGACTCATGGCCGATTAAGCTCCCCATGGGTTCAACGTTAAACCGTCAGATTGGCGTATTGTTCAACTGCTTGACGGGGATTTTCGGCACGGTTGGCTTGAATTTTCTGATAACACTCCCGTTCCAAAGCGCTTAACTGTTTTGGGGCGACGATCACCAAGCGGACTAATTGATCCCCCCGGCCATCTTTAGGCAACGGCCAGCCTTTTCCTTTCAGACGTAAGGATTGACCCGAACGAATCCCGGCAGGTACTTTCATTTTGACCATACCATCGGGGGTGGGCACCTCAATTTGTCCCCCTAACGCTGCTTCATCCGGGGCAATGGGGAGTTCACAGACTAACTGATCACCATCAAATTGAAAGAAGGGATGGGGAGTGAGTTGCATGGTCAAGTATAAATCTCCCCGTTGGCCGTAGGGATTGGTGAGTCCTTTACCTTTAACTCGAACCCGACTGCCATTTTTAGTGCCGGCCGGAATGCGAACTTTGACCACCTCATTACCCAGATTCAGCCGTTTTTCTACCCCATGAAAGGCTTCAGCAAAGGTCAGTTGTAAGGTCGCTTCCCGCTCACTTGGCGGCGCCTGGGTGCCAAATCCCGCCCCAGTAGTCCCAAAGCCGTCAAAGTCACCAAACCCGGCTCCCCCTGGGGGATAACTATAGGAAGCAGACGTCCTAGCACCTCCCTGAGTACTGAAACGCCCTAGTAATTCATTAATAAATTCGTCAAAATTACCGTATTGGCTAAAATCGAAGCCCCCCATATCAACCCCGGGACCGTAGCCACGACTGGTTTGACCTGCCTGTTGCCAATACTTGCCGAACTGATCATATTTTTGGCGTTTTTCAGGATCGGACAAAACTTCGTAGGCTTCGCTAATCGCTTTAAATTTTTCCTCGGCAACTTTATCCCCCGGATTCTTGTCAGGGTGATACTGCAGTGCTAACTTACGAAACCGTTTTTTGATTTCCGCTTCACTGGCACTTTTACCAATCCCCAAGATTTCGTAATAGTCTTTAAAATCCGTTGATGCCATACCTAAACAGTGCTCCTATAACCCAAAATTGCCGCTGTCATATTAGCCCGCGTGGAAGTCTTCCAACACAGTATCCCCTTCTTCTTAGAGTAACAAACCTTAAATAAAGTCTGAAGTTCGGTTCTCCCAACGTTTTCCAGGGAAATTGGCGATCACCAATTTCCCGATAGCCCCCTGATTTCCAACCGTCAGAAGCGCATAAAGCCCTTAAAAATCCCCATGACTGTCGTCTTGATTCCCCGTCGCCTCTTCAGTGTCAATGGGGAAAGGTGCGCTGGCTAAGGAGAAAGCGTCTCGCACCTGTTGTTCAACGCTGTCAGCGATATCGGGATTTTCCTCTAGGTATTTGATGGCATTGTCCCGACCTTGGGCAATGTTTTCGCCGTTGTAACTGTACCATGCGCCTTTGCGGGTAATGACCCCTGCCTTTTCAGCCAGATCAATCATGCAGCCCATACGGGAAATACCAGAGCCAAAAAGAATATCAAATTCCGCAATCCGGAAAGGAGGGGCGACTTTGTTTTTCGCAACCTTCACTTTGGCACGAATCCCATACTCGCCTTCACTGCCCTTCTTGAGAGTTTGAATGCGACGAATATCTAATCGCACGGAAGCATAGAATTTGAGGGCTGTTCCCCCTGTTGTGACTTCGGGGCTACCATAACTGATCCCAATTTTTTGCCGTAATTGGTTGAGAAAAATCACCAAGCAACCCGATCGCCCGATATTGCCAGCAATTTTTCGTAACGCCTTACTCATGAGTCGTGCTTGCAAGCCAACTTGCACATCGCCCATTTCCCCTTCAATTTCAGCCCGGGGAACCAGTGCCGCCACCGAATCAACCACAATAATGTCAACTGCCGTAGAGCGTACCAACTGATCAACAATTTCTAGTGCGGATTCCCCATTATCAGGTTGGGCGACGAGGAGATTATCAATATCAACCCCTAAGGCAGCGGAATAGGTGGGGTCAAGGGCATGTTCCGCATCAACAAAGGCGGCCACCCCTCCCGCCTTCTGAGCGGCGGCCACCGCATGCAGGGCCAAGGTGGTTTTGCCGGAACTTTCAGGTCCATAAATTTCGATAATCCGCCCCTTGGGCAACCCCCCCCCCAGGGCTAGGTCTAGCGTTAACGCACCGGTCGAAAGGGTTTCTACTCGCATTTGGGCCGCATCGCCCAGACGCATAATGGCACCTTTACCAAAACTGCGTTCAATTTGGGCAAGGGCAGCGTCAAGTGCTTTTTCGCGGTCGGAACTTGGGGTGGTAGTAGCCATAGGAAATTATCAGGAGGGAAGACGGAAGGTGGGATTGATTAGGAGACTTCAACCGTGGACTCCACACGTTTGCTCACGAGACTGTCGGGGTGACAGTCCGGTGAGATTTCATTCTAATGTCTTCGTTGGAAGTTGGGACTGAAATCGATCCCTAAACACCGATTGGGGTGACCCCCTACCCTAGAGCATGGGAGAATTTTTGATCAGGGTCTTTGGCTCAGGGCAGGATAAAATAGTAAACTAAGGTTTACACTGCTTTATGTTTATCAATGTTGTTTTGAAGAATTGAAGGAGAACTAAGCATGTCCGGGACTACTGGTGAGCGCCCATTTTCTGATATCGTGACCAGCATTCGCTACTGGGTTATTCACAGTATCACGATTCCGATGTTGTTCATTGCTGGTTGGTTGTTTGTAAGTACGGGTCTGGCTTACGATGCCTTTGGCACCCCCCGCCCCGATGAATACTTTACCCAAACGCGTCAAGAACTCCCCATTCTTCAGGAGCGCTATGACATCAATGAAGAAATTCAAGAGTTTAATCAATAATCTTTTTTTGTTCTGTTTTAATTGGTAATTCAACAATGGCAACCCAAAATCCGAATCAACCGGTTACGTATCCCATCTTTACAGTGCGATGGTTAGCGGTTCATACCCTGGCTGTTCCCTCTACCTTCTTTGTCGGGGCGATCGCCGCGATGCAATTCATTCAACGTTAGGAGATCTCCGCCATGGAAAGAAATGAAAATCCCAATCGTCAGCCGGTAGAACTTAACCGGACGTCTCTATATCTGGGACTGTTACTCGTGGCAGTGCTCGGTATTCTTTTTTCTAGCTACTTTTTTAATTAAACCGTTTTTGATATTCCGATTAGGAGGCTTGACATGTTTGCAGAAGGCAAAATCCCATTATGGGTCGTTGGTGTGATTGCGGGCATGGGCGCGATCGGTGTACTCGGACTCTTCTTTTATGGAGCCTATGCGGGTTTAGGATCCTCTATGTAGGCATCAACCTGGTTTAGACTCGCAGATTCATCATGGTTTACTCGGTGGGCATTGCCCACTTTTTTTGTGGCTAATGTTGAGGTAAAGGCGATGGTAATGTCTCCCAAAACCCTAGTAATCAAAATTGGTACATCAAGCTTAACCCGTCCTGA
>JBEAQB010000339.1:0-4325 GCA_041164125.1 Cyanobacteriota bacterium | reverse complement strand
CTACACGACGCTCTTCCGATCTACTCCGGGTGTATCCCAGTGTCGCCGATTGACCCTCATCCCCCAGTCCCTTCTCCCGTTTTGGGAGAAGGGGAGCAAGACTTTTCCTCTTGCTAATGACTGCTGTGTACACGGTAGGTCATACAGCTAGGGGCTGGAACAAGCGGGTTTCGAGGTTCCCTGAGGACTGTTGTAATGGGGGGTTTTCACTTAAACTACGTTAGGGTATCTCGAAAAATTCAAAATTTTGCCATCGTACCTACGCAGAATAGGGATTGTGGGGGCGGCGCAACCATCCGCCAGAATGAGTCAAGGTACCCTTTAGTCCTTCCCTTCGGACGTATATAGCCTAATGATGTTGAAAAACGATAAATGGATTATTGAACAGGCGGCAGCCGGGATGATCTCGCCCTTTGAACCGCAGCAAATGCGGCAGATTGAGGTGGATGGACAATTGCTACCCGCCATCAGCTTTGGGGTGTCTAGCTATGGCTATGATATTCGGCTGTCTCCAACGGAATTTTTGGTGTTTAAGCACATTCCAGGCACCGTGGTGAATCCAAAGGCGTTCAATCCCGGAAATCTGGAACCGGTGCCCCTCAATACGGATGAATATGGTAGTTATTTCATTATTCCTGCCAATTCCTATGGGTTAGGGGTTAGCCTAGAAGCGATCGCTATGCCCCCCTGTGTTACAGCAATCTGTGTGGGCAAAAGTACCTATGCGCGGATCGGGCTGATTGTCAATGTAACCCCCTTGGAGGCCGGATGGATGGGGGAGGGGATTACCCTGGAATTTTCCAACTCTTCCAGTGCAGATTGTCGCGTTTATGCGAATGAAGGGGTTGCCCAGCTTTTATTTTTAGAAGGGGAGCCCTGTCTGACCACCTATCAAGCCCGTCAAGGGAAATACCAAAATCAATCTAAACGGGTTACCTTAGCAAAGGTTTAAGCTTGGATCCGGGTTGTATACGGCGTGGGTACACATCACATAATGGTTTCAGCCTATATTCATCGTTTCTGGTCAGTCCTTTGATATGGCTTTGAAAGCTGTTTTTCTAGAATTTCGAGGGGTTTTAGTAGACGATCGTGCGCTCCAATCTCAGGTGATGAACAACTTGTTGTTGGAGCAAAATCTCTGTTTAAAACCCCAGGAATATGAGGATTTAATTAAAGAAGAAGACGATCGTTCTTGTTTGAGTATTTTGTTGGAACGGCGAGGGCGAACCCCTACGGTGGAGGAACTGAATCAACTCCTAGAGAGACGATTTGATTGCACTCAAGATTGGTTAAGGGATGGGTTAAGGGAGAAGGAGCATTCTGCTTCTGGGCTGTTACCAGACGTTAAGGATTTTCTTTTTCGGGTACGTTCCCTGTCCTTGCCTTTGGTGTTAATTACCAGTTCACCGTTGAATGAGGTCAATGCTATTTTAACCAGGGAAAATATCGTCCCTTATTTTGACCTTGTTCTGACGGGAAATATGCTGCATTGTCAACCCATAAAACCCTGGGCCTATACTCATGCCATTGACACTTTAAATCAAAAATATCCCGACTTAAATCTATTGGCACAGGAGTGCTTAGCGATTGAACCAATCTATCGCAATCTGGAAGTGGCTCGGGTTTTGGGGCTTTCTGTTGCTGCCATTTCCCGGTATCGTCCCTTTCACTTTTTGCAACGACGGGCAGACTGGATCGTCGATCGTTTAACGGATTTGGACTTAGAGCGCATTAACGCTAGCCTCACGCCAGGCAGGTTTTGACCTCAAGCTGGGGCTACTCACTTCAGGCGGAAGAGCGCCGCACTCTGCCATTACATTTCTTTGCTTGCAGTGGAATCTGGAAAAGAAAGTCTTGAAGAAAAGTTGTGAAGAAATAGTTGTGAAGGAAACTTTGATGTCCACTGAAGCCAGCATTGTGCAGCACCGAGCAGAACTGAGACGATCGCTGTTGGACTGGTACGATCGGGAAGGGCGGGATCTGCCCTGGCGGAAAACCTTGGATCCCTATGCGATCTGGATTTCTGAGATCATGCTTCAACAAACCCAGGTGAAAACGGTGTTACCTTATTACGATCGCTGGTTAGCCAAATTCCCCACGATCGCAATCTTGGCCGCAGCGGATCAGCAGGCCGTTCTTAAGGCTTGGCAAGGGTTAGGCTACTATGCTCGGGCGCGTAATCTCCATCGTGCGGCCCAGCAGATTATGGAGCAGCACAATGGCCACTTTCCCAATACCTATGCAGCGGTGCTGGCCCTGCCCGGCATTGGGGAAACCACGGCTGGCGGGATTCTTAGTGCGGCCTTTAATCAAGCCGTGCCCATTTTAGAGGGCAATGTTAAACGAATTTTTGCCCGCTTGCTGGCCCTCCAGCAGCCCGTGCGCTTGGCTTTACCGCAACTTTGGCACTTGTCCCAGACCCTCTTAGACCCCGAACAGCCTCGGCACTTCAATCAAGCGATCATGGATTTGGGAGCCACCTGCTGTCTACCGAAAACTCCAAATTGTCCACAATGCCCCTGGCAATTTGCCTGTAGCGCTTATAATCTAGGGGTTCCTGCGGAGTTTCCTATGCGTGAGAAAAAAGCACCTCTGCCCCATAAACGCATCGGTGTGGGGGTAATCTGGAATGACCAAGGTCAAATTTTAATCGATCGGCGACCTCAAGCGGATCTCTTAGGGGGACTCTGGGAGTTTCCGGGGGGCAAGGTGGAACCGGGGGAAACGATCGAATCCTGCATTCGTCGAGAAATTAAGGAAGAAATTGGCATAGACGTAGCGGTGGGTGAGCATTTCATCACCCTAGATCATGCCTATACCCACTTTAAGGTTACCCTTGAAGTCCACCATTGCTCCTATCTCTCGGGAACACCGCAAGCGATCGAATGTGACGAAGTGCGTTGGGTTTCGGTGGCGGAATTGGAACAGTTTCCTTTTCCCAAAGCAAATGTGGATATTATTAAGGCAATTCAAGCCCAAGTCCCGTAAACTTAGGTTGGCTCACGTCTCTCTGCCCTGGCTCTCTCTCATTGTTCCGGTTTAGTGTGTCCCGTTCATTTTTCCTAAGTCTATGCGTCCTCTCTTTCGCCGTCGTCTACTGTGGTTATCCCTAGGGGTTGCCACTTTTGCGAGTTTATCCCCCGCTTCTCGCCTGCTAGCCCAACTTATCCAAACCCCAGAAAGTCAACGCTGGCTAGAAGTTCGCCAAGTCAACGGTAATGTCTCGTTTCGGGGCAGTTCCACCCGAGCGGCGGTGGTGGGCGATCGGCTGCAAAGCGTTGGTCATGGGTTGATTACTGGCCCTCGTTCCAGTGCAGTACTGGCCATTGATGATGGTATTGGCTTTATCCAGATTTCGGAAAATACTGATATCCAAGTGCGTTCCTTACACATTAAATATGGCGGTGGCAAAATTACCGAACTGCGAGTTAACCGGGGGCAAGCTCGGCTCAATGTACGTCGGTTTACCAATCCTGCCTCTCGTTTGCAAATTGATACACCAGCCGGGGTTGCGGCTGTCCGGGGGACTGAATTTGGGATAACGGTTGACAAAGTTGGGCGATCGGGGGTGGTTACCCAATCGGGAGCGGTGGATGTATCAGCCCAGCAGCAAACGGTGAGACTCAATCCCAATCAATTTTCTACCGTTGTGCCAGGGGAGCCCCCAAGCCCCGCCCGTTTCATCAGTCGAAATTTATCCTTAGAAGTCCAGAGCATTATGCCCCAGGGAGCCAATCAATTGATATTTACGGCGATCACCGAAGCGCCTAATCTGGTCTTGATTAATGATCAAGAAGTTTCCCTGGATCGCAATGGCGGTATTGCTGCTACGATCGTTAGACCCGCTAATCGGCAATTAAATATTCTGGTTCGTAACCCCCTAGGCGAAGAGCAACGTTATGTTTACCAAGTGCCTTAACAGTTGACAGCGCCGTTATATGTTTGCTGGGGCGGACGCGGTAGCCTTTATACCGCAAGGCTTCTAGACCTAATGGATGACGCGCCCTAGGGGCTGTCATCAGTTCGCAATGAAAGGTTTATGCTGTGCTTGTTTCAGCCCCAGCGGTAGAATGAGGACGGGCACGGTGAAGGTTAATTAACAGTAATTATTTTACTGCCAATTACTAACTTATGCTAATATTTACTAATGGCATATATCCCACTCAGAAAAGCGGTCGAATTTCTGGGTTTGCATCCCAATACTTTAAGGAAGTACGCAGATGAAGGCAAAATCAAAAGCATCAAAAATGCAGCAGGGCAAAGACTTTACGATGTTGAATCCTATCAACGCGAGTCAGCTAGACCTGCCAGTGTTTGCTATTGCC
>JBEAQB010000338.1:0-9184 GCA_041164125.1 Cyanobacteriota bacterium | reverse complement strand
GGTGCAGAATCCCATGGTTTCCAACATTTTAAGTTCATATTCTAGCCGTTCTTTATACACCGGCGGAATGTCATCCCGGCTACGACATTTAAGACGTTCTAGCAAACCATCCCAAGCAATTTCTCCCACATAGGTTTCGGGGGTATGGCCCTGGGGAATGGGGTAATGGGGAATACGGGGTTCGCCCAAAATACTATAGTTTTCGACTTTATCAGCCACTTTAACCGTGTTGGCGATCGCCGTTTCAATGATGTCTGCCGGTAAATGGTCTTGAAATAATAACCGCATTTCGTCAGCGGATTTAAGATATTCGGTGCCGCTATAGCGGAGCCTTTTTTCTTCGGTGATTAATTTAGCGGTTTGAATACACAATAAGGCGTCATGGGCTTCCACATCATTACAGGAAATAAAATGGGAATCGTTGGTGGCAATAATTTCAATGCCTAATTCTTGAGCAATTTTAACTAAATTAACATTAACAATACGGTCTTCAATGGACCCATGATCTTGGATTTCTAAATAATAATCTTCCCCAAATTGTTCTTGATACCATTGCGCAATCTTGTGTGCCTGATCATAATCCCCTTTCAAAATGGCCTGGGGCACTTCCCCCCCTAAACAAGCACTGGTAACAATTAAGCCGTCTTTATATTGGCATAGTAATTCTTTGTTAATACAAGGGCGGGCAAAAATGCCACTGCCTTGGATACCTTTGAGGTTGGAAATGGTGGTGAGTTTAACCAGATTTTTGTAACCCTGATTATTTTTGGCCAGCACCACCTGATGGAAGCGACGGTGGCGTTTATTGACTTCAATATCACCATTGATCACGTACATCTCATTGCCGATGATCGGCTTGATTTTTTTACCCCGACACACCTTTAACAATTCCACCGCCCCGTACATAACCCCATGATCCGTGAGGGCGATCGCCGGCATACCCAATTCCAGCGCGCGATCAATGAGGGCCGGTAGTTGAGATGCCCCATCTAGGAGGCTATAGTCGCTGTGGATGTGGAGACCAACGAAGGACATAGGACGAAGTCGAAAAACTTAAAAGGCGATTTTCAGACCTATATGATAGGAGACTTCCTCAACAACGGCGATGGTTAGTCGTTAGGCTCGCCTAAATATACAGGCAAGTAACGCTGGCAACGCGGTTATTCCGGGTTGGTGACTGCCATTAATTAGTCCCGGGGAGAGGATTGACGCGCTTGCTTTGGTTTACGCCAAATCCAAAGGAAATTTGTCGCCATACTCCAACAAACTGTAACCATCGTCGCGGCGATCGCCGCCAGTCTGTGGTCCCAGTGCAATTTAGTGCCCAGCACCACAATGATAAAAGTCCACAGAAAAAAACCAGAAAAATTGGCCACATGGTATTCCCAGCAACGCTGCCACGATAAACGTGCATTGCGAAAGACCCAGAGATCCAGGACGCCGTAACGCACAAGGGTAATCAATTCCGAAGAGAGTAGGGATGCCACCGTTAGCCCCAACCCCAGGGACACTTTGAACCAATCGAGTAAGATGATATTCAAGACCATGGCCGCAATGCCCACAATCCACCATCGCACCACAGCGTTCTGCCAAAACCGTTGCAAGGGCGCGGAAATTGTTCGGGATTTGATCATGTCGGCAATACAATAAGGTTGGTCGAGAATCAGTAGGGGAGTCTTGCCTATTCTAGACGGCGATCGCCCCAAAAAGGGATGTCCGGAGGAGTTTGGCTGAGCATGGTTAGCTGGATAGGAGTGAAGCGATGAAAGCAATTATGGTGGTGGGGACAACGTCCCACGCTGGTAAGTCATTTTTAACCACAGGTCTGTGTCGCTTACTCCAGCGTCAGGGTTGGCGGGTAACCCCATTTAAAGGGCAAAATATGGCCTTAAATGCTTTTGTGACCGTTACCGGGGCTGAAATGGGTCACGCCCAGGCGGTGCAGGCTTGGGCCGCGAAAGCAGTGCCCCGGGTGGAAATGAATCCTATCTTGCTGAAACCCCAAGGGGATATGACTTCTCAGGTTATTTTAATGGGGAAAGCTGTGGGGACAACCCGGGCCCAGGAATATTATGAGCAATATTTTGACCGGGGTTGGCGAGCCATTACCCAATCCTTGGCTGCATTAGCTCAGGAATTTGAGGTGGTTGTGTGTGAAGGGGCCGGCAGTCCGGCAGAAATCAACCTCAAGCATCGAGACTTGACCAATATGCGGGTGGCAACCCATCTACAAGCAGCAACGATTTTGGTGGTGGACATTGACCGGGGGGGCGCCTTTGCCCATGTCATCGGCACCTTGCACCTGTTAGAACCGGCAGAACGGGCCTTGATTAAGGGGATTGTGATTAATAAATTCCGGGGTCAGCGATCGCTCTTAGAGTCCGGCATTACTTGGCTAGAGGAACAAACAGGGATTCCCGTGTTGGGGGTGGTTCCCTATACCCAGGATCTGTTTGCCGCTGAAGATTCCCTTTCCCTGATGGAACGGCGGAGCCGCCCCAGTCGCGAAGATCTCCGTATTGCAGTGTTACGATTGCCTCGCATTGCCAACTTTACCGACTTTGAACCCTTGGACGCAGAAAGTGGCGTTTGGCTGGATTACGTTGAATTATATCAACCCCTGGGCAATCCCGATGCCGTGATTATTCCCGGCACGAAAACCACGATCGCCGACCTACAAGCACTACAAACCAGCGGTATGGCCGATCAGCTTATGGCCTATACCCAGGCAGGGGGAACTGTCATGGGCATCTGTGGGGGATACCAAATACTCGGCCAAAAAATTCATGATCCTCAAGGTCTTGAAGGGGAAAAGGGGAGTTGGCCAGGGTTAAAGCTGTTCCCCATTGAAACGACTATCCACCCCCACAAAATTACTCGCCAACAGCAGACCACCGCCCGTTACCCCCAGTTAGGTCTGCCGGTCAGGGGCTACGAAATCCATCAGGGGAAGACCCAATGGCTCGATGAAGATGTCGCCCCGGGGGGGGAGGACTTTTCCCCCCTATTTGAACAGGCGAAGCTGGGCCTTGTGAATCAGACCCAATACCTTTGGGGCAGCTACCTCCATGGCCTATTCGATAATGGTGCTTGGCGGCGCTCCTGGTTGAATGGGCTACGCCAACGCCGGGGGCTTCCCCCTCTACCCACCGGCATTGGCAACTATCAAGGGCAACGAGAGGAAATGTTAGAATCCTTAGCAGATTTTGTGGCAGAACATATTGACCTCACGCCGATTTTAGCAACCTGGGAGATAAATTAACCATGGCGGTTACAGTACACTTTTTGCCCGATGATATTACGGCGATCGCCGAGGTGGGGGAACCCATTTTAGCGGTGGCGGAACGGGCCGGGGTGTTCATTCCCACAGGCTGTCTGATGGGATCATGCCATGCCTGCGAAGTAGAATTGGGGGACGGAACCCCCATCTGTGCGTGCATTAGCGCGGTGCCCATTGGCGTGAAAACCCTGGAAATCAACCTCTATGATGATCCAAGCTGGTGAACACCCTCGATCCCGTCCTCTCACGCTCATCGGTTTTGCCCCAGACAGTCTCAACAAAAATATGGAGCATCGCAACATCGATTTAGATTGGGCCGTTCAAGCTAACTTGATCACTGCCGAACAAGCAGAGGTTCTTTGGCAAACCTGGAAAGATCACCAGCACCAATGTACCGAAGTCGCCCCCCAGACTACGCCGCCCTTACGGTTTGATTTTGCCAATGTGGCCTTTTACTTTGGGGCATTGATTGTGATGGCAGCGATGGCGTTTTTCGTTACCTTGGCATGGGAAAGTTTTGGGGGTTTCGGGCTTTTTGCGATCGCCGTCCTTTACGCCGTTTCCCTAACCTTATTGGGAGCGTGGTTTTATTTTGAGCAGCAATTACCCATTCCAGGGGGATTATTGATCACGATCGCCGTTTGGATGACACCCCTGGCCATATACGGACTACAACGGGGGTTTGGCTTTTGGCAACAGGGCGACCCAGGGATTTATCAGGATTTTCATAGCTGGATCAAAGGCAGTTGGTTTTTGATGGAGGCCGGCACCATTACCACTAGCTTGATCGCCCTTCGTTTTATCCGCTTTCCCTTCCTAACGTTTCCCCTCGCTGTTTCCCTCTGGTATCTGTCCATGGACATTGCGCCGCTGTGTTTCGGAGCCGATGTGGCACTGAGGACCCGTGCCATCGTTACCCTCTGGTTTGGGGTTATCTGTTTGGCGATCGCCTACTGGGTTGATTTACGTAACCGTCGTAGTCAAGGCGACTATGCCTTTTGGCTCTATCTATTTGGTCTAATAAGTTTTTGGTTTAGCCTACCGCTTACCGGTGACAATACCGAATGGAATCGCTTTTTGTACTGTGTGATCAATCTCGGGCTAATGGCAGTGTCAATTATGCTCAAGCGTCGCCTATTTATGGTCTTCGGTGGCATTGGCATCTTTGGTTATGTCAGCTACTTAGCTTTCCGGGTTTTTGCCAACTCCTTGCTTTTTCCCTTTGCCTTATCGGGTTTGGGCTTAGCCATTATTGCTGCGGGGATCCTCTATCAGCGCCATTATCGCCGAGTAGAAACCTATTTTACCAATTTGCTACCGCCCCATTGGCGGGACTTTCTCCCCAAGGAACGTTAAGGGCCGTACTTTTGGTCTGCTATGGTGTCCTCTCCACGGAAGAATAGCGTTTTCAGCGATCCGTCTTGAGATCCTCCTCCAGAAAATCTACCCAATTGAGCTCAAAATCCCATAATGAGAACTGCTGGGCCCAAATGGCTTCAATCAAAGGGCAGAGAGCCTCTGATGATATGCTAGATCGAGTCAGTTTTATCTTTTTCTCATCACTTATTTGTAACCCTTCATGACTGTTTCGACTTCTGCCCGCCCCATCCGCATCGGCTCGCGCAAAAGCCAACTAGCCCTTGTCCAAACCTACTGGGTGCAGGAGACTTTGCAGCAGCATTTTCCTGAACGTCAATTTGACGTGGAAACCATGGAGACTCAGGGAGACAAAATCCTTGATGTCGCCCTCGCAAAAATTGGGGATAAAGGACTATTCACCCAGGAGCTGGAAGACGGCATGTTATCGAAAAGAACGGATTTCGCCGTCCATTCCTTGAAAGATTTACCCACTAACTTGCCTGACGGTCTCATGTTAGGCTGCGTCACTCAACGGGTGAATCCTGCCGATGCGCTGGTGTTGAACATTAAACACCAAGGCAGAACCCTGGCCACCCTACCGGAAGGGGCAGTGGTGGGGACCTCCTCCCTTCGTCGTCTCGCCCAACTCCGACACCATTTCCCCCACCTGGTTTTTAAAGATGTGCGGGGCAACGTGAATACCCGTTTAGCGAAACTTGACAGTAATGAGTACGATGCCATCATTCTGGCGGCAGCGGGCTTGGAACGCTTGGATATGGCGGCCCGCATTGACCAGTTGATTCCTGCCGATATCTCCCTTCATGCTGTAGGACAAGGGGCATTGGGGATTGAATGCCGGGAAGGCGATCAGGAAATTTTAAGCCTATTAAAAGTGCTAGAGGATACAGAGAGTCGAGATCGCTGTCTCGCAGAACGATCTTTCTTACGGCAACTAGAAGGTGGCTGCCAAGTTCCCATCGGTGTCAATACAGTGATAGAGGGGGAAACGTTGACCTTAACAGGGATGGTCGCCAGCCTAGATGGTCAAACTTTGCTTAAAGACCAACTCAGCGCCCCCCGCAGTGCCGCAGAACAGTTAGGACAGGATTTGGCGTTACGGTTACGGGAACAAGGGGCCGGAGAAATCCTAGCGGCAATTCTGGCGGATGTTAATCGGGGATGATCAGTAAAACTTGTAACAACCTCGCCGCGGCCTCAAGGCGGACTGCCATAATAAAAGTAATGGCCTGAATTTTCAGGGCATTAACAGATTTAAATCGGAGGGTAACATGGCCTACCACAAAATTTTTGTTGCGTTGGCTCAGATAGACTCGGCGGAGGTCGTCTTTGACCAAGCAATGGAACTAGCCCAAAAGGAGCAGTCTCAACTCATGCTATTCCATTGCATACTCCCGGAAAGTCAAAGCTTTAACGCCTATCCCAGTTTTTACGGTGAAGATGCCATTCGTTTTTCTCAAACTATCCAAACCCATATTGAACAACAGGAAACCAAAACCCGCGCATGGTTGAGTCATCTCGCCTCAAAGGCCCAGCAGGCGGGGATCCCTTGTGAATGGGACTGGAAAGTAGGAGAGGCCGGGCGATGGGTGCGGGATCTGGCTAAAAACTGGCAAGCGGATCTGATTGTTGTGGGACGCCGAGGACTGCGCGGCATGGCAGAACTGTTTTTAGGCAGTGTTAGCAGTTATGTTGTCCACCACGCCCATTGCTCGGTGTTAGTGGTGCAGCAACCGGAAAATGCCTGATTGCCAATGTATCCTATTGCAACACAACCTATCCCATGACCCCCTCTCGTCGACCCTTTGCCATAAGGACAAATTGCATATAATGTCAGGGTGAACAGCAGCTATCAGACCAAGGCAATTCTGTGGAAAAAGGCACGCTTATTGAATTTCGACATCAAGGGGAACGACGATTAGCCGTTATTGATCGCCCAGAAGGGAAAAAAGACTGGGTCGTGATTGATGTAAAAGGACAATCCTATAAATTAAAACCTCAACGGATTGAGTACGAGGTCAAAGGCGGCCCCTATCATGTCGATGAGATTACGGCTTTTAGCGCTGAGGTTGACTCCTACTGCGATCCCTCCAGCCTTGAGGTGGCTTGGGAATTGCTAAGCGAGGAAGGGGAATCCGTTACCCCTGAGGATTTGGCGCTGTTGCTATTTTCTGAACAAAGTCCCGCCCAATGCTATGCGGCCCACCTTCTGTTGGCAGAAGATAAAATTTATTTCAAACAAAAAGGCGATCGCCATGAACCCCGCTCTGCTGCTCAGATTGAAGAAATCAAGCATCAACTGGCTGTTAAAGCCCAAAAAGAGCAGGAACACCTTGGGTTCGTCACCCGTATTAAAGCTGCCCTAGCCGGCGAGACGGTGACTTGGCAAGCCAGCGATCGCCATCGCCTAGAGTCCCTGGAAAGGTATGTTTTGTTTCCCGAACAAACCCATCGCCAGGCCCAAGAAGTATTACAAAGCATTGATAAACCCTGTCGAACCGACGAGACCCAAGTCCTACTGATAGAATTAGGAATCTGGCAGCGCCACGAAAATCTCTTTTTGCGCCGTAGTGCCTACCCCAGTCAATTTCCTGCCAAGGTAACCGCAGTGGCCCATGATCGTTTAACTAATCCCCCCGTTGATCCTGACCCCAACAGACTTGACCTGAGCCATCTGAAAACTTACACCATTGACGACGAAAGTACGTCTGAAATTGATGATGGTCTCAGCGTAGAGACATTAGCCGACGGTCAGTATCGTCTCTGGATTCATGTGGCCGATCCCACCCGTCTGATGTCTCCCAATGATGAACTGGACCTGGAAGCTCGCAAACGTAGTACTAGTCTGTACTTGCCGACAGGTCTGGTTTCCATGTTTCCTCCGGAGTTGGCCACCGGGCCCATGAGCCTATTACAGGGCAAACGGTGTCCTGCCTTGAGTTTTGGGGTGATTTTGGACGCAGCGGGAGCTGTGCAGGACTTTCAAATTGCCGCCAGTTGGGTCAAGCCCACCTATCGCCTTACCTATGATGATGTGGATGAAATGTTGGTGATGGGCATTCAGGACGAATCCGAAATCACCGTTTTGGCACAGGCGGCCAAACAACGGGGACGATGGCGAAAGTCTCAGGGGGCGATCACCATTAAGATGCCTGAGGCGGTCATCAAAGTCGATCAAGCTGATGACGTGCAAATTTACCTGCTTGAAACGTCCGTTTCCCGTCAGTTAGTGGCGGAAATGATGATCCTGGCGGGAGAGGTGGCCGGACGCTTTTGTCAGGCGGAAAATATTCCAGTCCCTTTTCGCGGCCAACCCCAACCGGAATTACCCCCGGATGAGGAGTTGCTACAATTGCCGGCCGGCCCTGTGCGGGAATGCGCCGTACGCCGTTGTATGCCCCGCAGCGAAGTGGGGATTACGCCCAGTCGCCACGCCAGTCTGGGCCTAGACGTTTATTCCCAGGCCACTTCCCCAATCCGCCGTTATACGGATATGTTGACCCATTTTCAAATTAAGGCCTATCTACGGGGCGATCGCCTCCCGTTTACCAGGGATGAAATGCAGCAAATTTTATTTAGTGTCATGCCCTCATCCAAGGAAGCCTCTTTAGTAGAACGACAAACTAATCGTTATTGGGGATTAGAATTCCTGCGGCGTAATGTGGACGAGGTCTGGCAGGGGCTGATGTTACGTTGGCTGCGAGAGGATGATGGGTTGGGGTTGATTTTGCTAGAGGAATTGGGCTTGGAGTTACCCCACCGTTTTGATCGCCCCATTGCCCCCGGCGATCGCCTGAGCTTAAAAGTGAGTAAGGCTGATCCCCATCGAGATGAGATTCGGTTTCGGGAACTCCTGCCCAACGAAGCATGACGTTGCCTGGGTTTAAAATTAGACTGTAACAAACGCCGTTTATTCTTAATAGAAATATGGATCCCCCCCCCGACATTGGTTTATCCTTTGCGATTTGGTTGGACAAGACTCGCAATAGTGTAACCAAGGTAAATTCTCAAAAAGTGCTGGCAGACAAGCCATAGCCGAGCAGCTAGGCTGTTTGACCGCTTAGCCTAAGCAAAAAGCCTTGGTTCGGATCACGTCAGGTAAAGGAGAGATTTGTCCATCACCACGCAAGCGCGAGATGAGAAAATGCCAGAATGAAATACCCAATTTCCGACAAGTCTTTTTCAGTCCGACAAAAGTATCTCTGGCTCGCCGTCCCGATTCAGAACGAGTCCCACCACTGATTTTGCGCCGGGTGACATATTCTCGTATATTCGACTCAGCCTCGTTGTTGTGCAAAGGTAGTTGAGGACAATCGAGTACCGCCAGTAACCCTGCCTTACGCTCTCGGAATCCCAGGAGCACTTGATTGAGAGAGTCATGACGAAGATAACAGCAACCAAAAACTGGGATTGTCAAGAGAAGTGTGTCAGGAAGAAATCAGAGAGGAAAACGGTCAGGAAATTCAATGGCAAAGCGGTTGAGAGCCGCCTTCCAATGATGAATGGGCATAGTCCATTTCTTAGAAA
>JBEAQB010000337.1:0-6519 GCA_041164125.1 Cyanobacteriota bacterium | reverse complement strand
TGCTACTCAATCTATTGACGAACTTTGTATTAATGCCATTCGTTTCCTCGCAGTGGATGCGATTGAAAAAGCGAAGTCTGGCCACCCAGGCTTACCGATGGGGGCAGCGCCAATGGCCTTCACCCTCTGGGATAAATACATGAAGTACAATCCCAAGAACCCCAAATGGTTCAATCGGGATCGTTTCGTTTTGTCGGCGGGTCATGGGTCCATGCTTCAATACGCACTGCTGTACCTGATGGGTTACGACAGTGTGACGATTGAAGATATCAAACAGTTCCGTCAATGGGAGTCGGCAACGCCTGGTCACCCCGAAAACTTCTTAACTGCGGGGGTTGAAGTTACCACCGGTCCTTTAGGTCAAGGTATTGCCAACGGTGTTGGTCTAGCATTGGCGGAGGCCCACTTAGCCGCTACCTTCAATAAGCCCGATGCCACCATCGTTGACCATTACACCTATGTGATTTTAGGGGATGGTTGCAACATGGAAGGTATTTCTGGGGAGGCGGCCTCCTTGGCGGGTCATTGGGGCTTGGGGAAATTAATCGCCCTCTACGATGACAATCATATTTCCATCGATGGATCCACCGATGTTGCGTTTACTGAAGATGTGAGCAAGCGGTTTGAAGCCTACGGTTGGCATGTGCTCCACGTGGAAAACGGCAATACCGACTTGGCGGCGATCGCCCAAGCGATTGAAGCGGCAAAAGCCGTCACAGATAAACCGACCATGATTAAGGTCACCACCATCATTGGTTATGGTGCTCCTAATAAATGTGATACCGCTGGTATCCACGGGGCCGCCTTGGGAACCGACGAAGTGGCAGCCACTCGTCAAAATCTAGGTTGGGACTACGCTCCCTTTGAAGTGCCCCAAGACGTTTTGGACTATACCCGCCAGGCGATCGACCGGGGTGCCAGTTACGAGGCAGAATGGAACCATGTTTTAGCACAATACAAAACCAAGTATCCCGCCGAAGCCGCCACTTTCGAGCGGATGGTTTCCGGTCAATTGCCGGCTGATTGGGATAGTGCCTTACCGGCGTTTACCCCGGCCGATAAGGGGCTTGCCACGCGGAAATATTCTGAAGGTTGCTTAAATGCCCTAGCCCCTGTCCTACCAGAGTTAATCGGTGGTTCGGCGGATTTAACCCATTCCAATCTGACGGAAATTCATGCTTCTGGGGATTTTCAGTCAGGGGCCTATCAAAACCGTAATGTTCACTTTGGGGTACGGGAACATGCCATGGGGGCGATCTGCAATGGTATGGCGTTGCATGGGTCAGGCTTGATTCCCTACGGTGCCACCTTCTTGATCTTTTCCGACTACATGCGGGCAGCCATTCGTCTATCGGCCCTCTCTGAAGCCGGGGTGATTTGGGTCATGACCCACGATTCCATCGGTCAAGGGGAAGACGGCCCCACCCACCAACCGATTGAAGTGCTCGCTTCCCTCCGGGCCATTCCGAACCTCACGGTGATTCGTCCCGCTGATGGTAACGAGGTTTCCGGTGCTTACAAAGTGGCGATCACCAAGGCCAAGGAAAATGCACCGACGCTCCTGTCCTTCACCCGTCAAGGGGTACCCAACTTAGCCGGGACTTCTATCGATGCCGTTGCCAAAGGGGCTTACACCCTGGGGACTTGCGATGGAATCCCCGACCTGATTTTGATCGGAACCGGCTCAGAGGTACAGCTTTGTGTTCAAGCCGCCGAACAATTAACCGCCAGTGGTAAGAAGGTTCAAGTGGTTTCGATGCCCTCCTGGGAATTGTTTGAAGCCCAGGATGCTGACTACAAAGAATCCGTTTTGCCCAAAGCTGTGACTAAACGCTTAGCGGTGGAAGCGGCCGCCAGCTTCGGTTGGCATAAGTATGTTGGCACGGACGGTGATACCGTCACGATTGACACCTTTGGTGCATCGGCTCCTGGGGGGATATGCCTAGAAAAATTCGGCTTTAGCGTCGATAACGTTTTGGCCAAAGCCAAAGCCTTATTGGGCTAACGCACCGACTCTCCCTCTCGGCTCATCCTGAGAGGGAGAGTGCTGCTGTTGACATCCTCCCCCCGGTAACCGTCAAGGTTTTGTGTTGACGTCGTTGGGGAGAGGGGAGGACGAGGCGCAAAATCCCAAGGACGCCTGTGGTTGGCGGTGACTGTTTAACGCCAGGTAGTCCCTCAACCAAGCACATCCCTGGGTAAGCAATTGTTCTAAACGATCTAATTCCGGCGTAACCGATGAGTGTCGAATGACGCCGGTTTGATCCAGGGAAATGAGGCTTTGGCTATCCAGGCTAAAGTCTAAGCTCCGCAGTCCCCCACTACCGGGATGCAGTTCCCCCCGCAGCCGACCCTGAACATCCCATAGCCGCACCATACCATCACTAGTCCCCGTGGCCAGCCATTGATTATCAGGACTCATGGCCACCTGCTCCACGGGGAGGGGATCCCCCATCAGGGTTTGTTGCAATTCTCCCTGGTTTGTCCAGAGCTTCACGGTGCCATCCCGGGATGCCGTAACAACATACTTGCCGTCAGCACTATAGCGGACTTGATTAAGGCGATCGCCGTGGGCAGCGATTGTCCTCATGAGTTCCCCCGTAAATGACCAAAAATATAATTGTCCATTGTCATCGCCCGCCACCAGTTCTGACCGGGTGGGATGTAAGGCGACACTCCTGATCGATTCGTGACGTTGACGAGGGGACAAAGGCGGAGGGGTAAACAGCCGAGGCGGCTTAACGGTTGTAGTCGTTGCTTGCCATAACCAAACGTCGCCATTACGGGTGGCAGCGGCAATCCAATGACGGGCATTCAACGGATCGGAACGTAGGGCTAGATCATAAACGCGGCCGGTATCAGCCTCCCAGGTTTGTTTTTGGTCTAGGGAAGACAGTGGCCAGCGTTGAAACTGGCGGCCCTGTAAACCCACTAACTGTTGGCCATCGGCACTAACCTTGATGAGATCAAGGTTCTCACTTGCGGCAGGCAGCGTCTGTAAAATGCGGGCAGACGGTGTACTGCTCAATAACACTAACGGTTGATTTTCCCGGCTAAGGGCAATCACCTGGGTGTTAGGATTTTGACTCACCGCCAAGGGACGTTGGGAAAAAGGTAAAGGGATCAGCGCCGGTTTAGGGGACAAATCCCACAGTTTTACTTGATGATTTTCTAGACCACTGGCCATCAGAGGACGGTTTTTAGCCAGTGCTAAACCAAAAATGGCTTCGGGGTAGCCTTGGTAGTGGCGCAAAATCTTACCCGCCGTTGACCATTGGATAATACTGCCATTGCTGCTACTAGACACTAACGTTTTGCCATCAGTGCTGAATACCACGCGGGTAACAAACTCCTCATGACCACTCAGATTGGCGGTTAATTTCCCTTGGGGAGTCCACAATTTAACCGTGCCGTCATCCGCCGCCACCGCTAGTCGGTTGCCGTCTGGATGCCAACTGATGGCAAAAAATGCAACCCCTGGTAAACCAAATTGCCGTATTAAACGACCGTTTAGATCCCATAACCGTATTTGCCCGTCCCGACAAACGGTGGCGAGGATTTTGCCATCGGGACTAAACTGGGCGTCGTCCACGGATTTCGTATGACCTTTTAATACCGTCAAGGGTTGACCCGAGTGTCGCGCCCAAAGACGGACGGTACGGTCTCGGGAGGCTGAGGCAAGGATTTGACCGTCGGGGCTAAAGGTGACGCTATAGACGGAATCGCTGTGCCCCCTGAGGGTTTGCAATATTTGACCCTGGCGGTTCCAAAGTTTAACGGTCTTGTCTTGGGCCGCTGTGGCGAGGGTTTGTCCGTCCGGGGCAAAAGCAACCTGATAAACGCTGCCCTCGTGGCCCGTCAAGGATCGCAAAAACTGACCCTGGGGTGTCCACAGCCTCACAGTGCGATCGCGGGAGGCGGAAGCAATGAGATCGCTATTTGGGCTAATGGCCACACTGGTGACCCCGTCTTGATGGCCAACCAAAATGTTCTTTTCGGCAATTTGCGCCAAAATCTGCTGCAAGCTGAAGAGGGGACTGGTGGCGGGATAGTCCCCTAAGGTTTCATCGACGTTCACTAACGTTTTGAGTTGATGGGCCGCTTTTAGGGCAGTGATCAAGGCGGGAATTTGATCAAATTTGAATTGACGTTGGGCACTATTACCCAAGCGCTGCAATTCTGTTCCCTGTTGACTGCGTGCTTGTTTGACCGTTGCTAATTGGGCCTGGCGGATGGCAATCGCCGCCCCCGTTACAGACACCAACAGAACGCCAAGTCCCAAACTGATGAGGCGTTTTGCTTTGACATTTGCCTTAGCTAAAATACGATTAGCGGCTAAAGACGCTTCTTGTTCTTGACGCTGACTGGCGTTAAGATATCGATAATCTAAGGCGCTTAAATTCTTATTGCTAGCCCAAGCTAACGCTTCTTGTAACGCCTTCCCCCGTAATAATCGAGATGGATCTTGATACTCTGTGTCAACCCAGGCGCGCAATGTTGCCCCGTAGGGACGTAATTTATTGAGTTCCTCGGTAACCCATGTCTGGTTAAAAATGGCTTGGTAGATGGCATTGTAAGGTACCAATTTGCTAGTCCGCTTGACCACAATGCCCGTCAGGCGTAATCGAGTTTGTTCTGGGCTATCATCTACTGCAATCCCCCCCTTGTCTAAAATTTCCTGATACAGTCCCAGTAATCGTCCTGCTTGTTGTTCATCCCTCAACAGGCGATCGCTAATGGTACGAAAGTGGACGGGTTCATCTTGGGATTCCCAATGCTGAATGACGGTTTGTTGAATTACCCCCTCTACGATTGTGTTGCAGTTTTTCGGGGTCAGGTGCAGAGAGTCTTGTGCTAGGGCCGTGGCCACCAAATCACAGACTTTTTGGGTTAAAAATGGCTGTCCCCCCGTCCAGTGAAGAATCACAGCTAGTAGCCGCTGGGCAACGCTTGCTGGTACGGGAAAGCCGGCCCCCAATGGTTGGGCTTCCGTTAGGGTAAAGCCTGTCAAGGCGATCGCCTGGCCGATGTTAAACGGTGTTTGGGTTTTATTCTCAATCAAGTCCGAGGGGGTGGCCACCCCAAATAAAGCAAAACTGAGACGATCATAATCCCGATTATCGGCTCGTTGGTTATAGCAAAAGCGAATATAGGAAAAAAAATCATCTAACGAAAAGGGGAGGCTCAACACCTTATCAATTTCGTCGATAAAAATGACAATCCGGCGTTCAGCCAGGACCGGTAAAATGACCGACTCCACAAACTCCCGCAATTTTTGGAGCGGACTCAGATGCTCCCGTGCCCGTAACCAGGGCTTGAGGGCGACGTTTCCTGCTAACGGTAACCCCAAATAAAGCTGGGCAATAATCCCATTGTACCATTTTTGTGGGTCGGCTTCCGTGCCTAAACTGGTCATATCAATGGAAACACAAACCACCCCTTCTGCCTGGAGTTGGGTCATTGCCCTTACCCGCAGGCTGGACTTGCCCATCTGTCGACAGTTAAACACATAGCAAAATTTCCCCAGGCGCAACTGCTGTATGAGTTCGTAATCTGCTGTCCGTTGAATATAACTGGGATGGTTAGCTGGCAGGCTACCGCCAACTTGGTAGGGGGACTGGAAAACCGCAGCACTAGGGACAAATACCATAACAAAACTTCGGCGGGCAAAACTATCATGATTTTAGAGCGGCACGACTGTGTTCGCTGATATTTCCCCCGCAGGGCGATGAGAAGGTACGGGAATCAGGACTGTTCCCTGTTTTCCTGGTTTGATAGGGTCGTAACTATTAATCCGTTTTACTGAGAAATCACATTTTGCTGTGACTGGCTTATCCTCTTTCTTTTCTACTTTTCTGCCCTTAGGACTCAGTCGTTGCGGTTCCCTGGTATTGGCGATCGCCGCTGGGATCATTGTGGTAGACCCCAGCAAAACCAGCGCTCAAACCTTGCCCTTGGCGGAAAACCTCACTGCCTACGATACTCCCCAGGGCGAACAACTGCTGATGGAAAGTACCGCTAGGGATGATTTCTGGAAACTGAGCGCCCAATTTTTAACCCAGATCACCCAAAGTTATTGTGGTGTAGCCAGTGCCGTGATGGTGTTGAACAGCTTGAAATTACCCCCTCCTGTGGATTCCCGCTATCAACCCTACAATGTTTTTACCCAGGAAAACTTCTTTGATAACCCCAAAACCACCGCCGTGTTACCGCCCCAGGTTGTTCTGCGCCAGGGGATGACGTTGGCAGAATTGGGTCAACTATTAGTCAGTCATGGGGCTGAGGTCTCGGTTAGGCCGGCCGCCACAACTACCTTGGCGGATTTTCGACGTTTAGCCAAGGAGAATCTGGCACAGCCAAATAACTTCGTATTGATTAATTATTATCGTCAGGCAATGGGACAAGAGATGGGCGGCCATATTTCTCCTTTAGCCGCCTATCATGAGGCATCTGATCGATTCTTGATCCTAGACGTAGCCCGGTATAAATATCCCCCCGTCTGGGTAAAAGCCGCAGATC
>JBEAQB010000336.1:0-2538 GCA_041164125.1 Cyanobacteriota bacterium | reverse complement strand
CCCAGTAGTAAGGATTAGGATACTCTTCCCCCCGCAACAGTTCCAACTGCACCTGCGGGTTTCAACCGCGAACTGGGTAGTTATCATCCACCAGTCAATTGAAAAAAGACAATCTCTGTATTAGCCAAGTCGCCCAGATTTATGTAATCCAGCAGTGCTTGCCAGGTTTCAGGTTCTTGTTTCCGTAAAGATGCCATTACTGTCAGTACATCATTCCAAGCATTATTATCGGCATAAACTTGGGCTTGTTCTAACGCTGTCAAATTGGGATCCACCGCAGAATCAAGGATAACTCGTTTCAGATTGGCTTCAGTGAAATCATCCTCAACTATCGTTCCTTCCACCACCTTAGACGGGCAGTTAAGGGTAAATCGCCAAGCATAGGTTTGATGGAGTTCCAGTGATGCACTTGAAGGTAAGGCGATCGCCAAAATGGCATTATTTGATGGCAATGCGATCTCAGCTTGCAAGATTTCTTCCCCTTGGTGGTCGAGCAAAAGTAATTTTCCGTTTGCGGCTCGGTGCTCTGGCAAATAAACGAATAGTGTGGGATTGGTTTGTGTCGTCACTGATGTCATCGACACTCCAACGGGAAAAAGCCTCGTAGTTTCATTTCGTAGGCAGGTTTCGCCTCTGGTTCCTCCCCCAGATGTTGCGGCAGGAGCGCCCCGATTAGTCGCTTGGGGAAATCGGATTTTATTACTCGTCACCTGTGGTGCAGAGCTGTCGTTAAAGTTGAGCACCGGTAGGGCGATCGCCATTATTGTTTGAGTACCAAGAAGGCTCATCGTGAGTAGAAAACGTCCGACCCAGGGAGAAGCAATGGAACACAGCATAGGCAATGAGGCTAGGAAGTCGATACCGGTTTAGTGTGATCTAATCCTATCGAATCCGTGATGGCGATCGGCTCAATTCGGACAGTTTTTGGAGCGGGTTTTGCTGTTTTAATTCAAGTTGAATGGCTGCCAATCCCTGGACGGAACATTAAACAGTATTAATCATCAAAACAGATGAGTCTCCCTAGCCTTAACGATATGCTTAAATTCTTTGTCGGATCACCAAAAGTTTGTCAAATTTTCACTCTTGCCATGTTGTGGCTTGGAATCGAGCCTTTATCAACTCAAGCGTCTCCAGCATTACTGAGCCTCAAATTTCCTAGCTCCCCAGAAAATGTTGGTGCTCCTAGGGCCACGGTTGGGGGCGGCGTCCGTAGTAGTGGTGGCCAATGCCTTCAACCCACCGCCGCAACCCCTACTCCACAAGTTCTAATTCCAGGGTTTCTGCATAGCCCAAAAACGACGTCCCAAACTCCGACCCTTCATTTTTATGTTCCCGATAATCAAGGACACACTGGGGAAATGACCCTGGAAAATATTTTAGGAGAAACAATTTACCAAAATCGCCTGACCCTCCCCCCCCAGGCCGGTATTATCTCCATCACTTTATCGCCCAGTATGCCCCTAGAAGTCAATGACGTTTATACTTGGTCTCTGAGGGTGATGTGCAATCCAGCAGAACCCAGTCAGGATGTTTTGCTAACGGGCAGTTTTGAATATGTGGAACGCCCTGGAAGCCTGCCGGAAGTTCCCAAGATGCTTGCGGCCCAATCAGTTGCCTCTGGACTCGCCCCCCTAACGCCTGAAACCACCCAAAAGGTATTGGCGATCGCCAGCGCTTATGCCGAGCAGGGATTATGGCTGGACAGTTTAAATTTGATCTCCATTGTCCGTGGGTCAGTTCCCCAGGAATGGACGGAATTCTTGCAATCCGTTGGTTTTGATGAATTAATGGATGTTCCCTTGTCTGATTGCTGTCAGAGCGCATTGCCACAGTAACTAAATGACGATATTCACCAGGATCACAGCCCAATTCCCCTCCCTAAAACAGTTTTTCTGGCGCAGCCGGGGTATTTGGATGGCGACCCCTACCGCGGCCATCCTTGTTCTTGCCCTCCGCTGGTCAGGGGGGTTGCAATTTATGGAATTGCAAACTTACGATTTATTGATGCGCCTGCGTCCTCCCTTACCCAGAGATGACAAGATTGTGGTGGTGGGGATTGATGAAGCCGATGTCGCGCAGCTTAAGACCGCAATACCTTCCGATGAACATCTTGCTCAGTTAATTAATCAAATAAATGCGATGGGCCCTGTGGCGATCGGTCTGGATTTATACCGCGATCAGCCTGTTCCTCCGGGGGAAGAGGCATTAACAGCCGTTTTTGCACAAACGCCAAATTTGATCGGCA
Source organism: Cyanobacteriota bacterium (assembly GCA_041164125.1). Classification (GTDB taxonomy): domain Bacteria; phylum Cyanobacteriota; class Cyanobacteriia; order Cyanobacteriales; family Microcystaceae; genus Synechocystis. The sequence continues at coordinate 293 of JBEAQB010000336.1, read as the reverse complement.
TTCGGAAGGTTGAGGGAGAAATAGGAATTGATGTGGTTGAACCGCCACCTGCTTTGGCAGAACGGGGACAAGTCGGTGCAAACGATTTACCCGTAGATACCGATAAAGTCATTAGGCGGGGATTACTTTACTTGAGTAACGGCCCAGAAACCTTTTACAGTTTTGGTTTTTATTTAGCCTTAATTTATTTAGACAAATTAGGAATTGAAGTTCAGGATTTACCTAGCAACCCCGCCTTTCGTTTAGGGCAAGGATACTTTAGACCTTTAGATTCCAATGAAGGCAGCTATATT
>JBEAQB010000335.1:0-4334 GCA_041164125.1 Cyanobacteriota bacterium | reverse complement strand
GGTGTGGGGCGATCGAAGACATTGCCTGGGATCAGTTTCCCCCTGCAGATTTAGCCAAACTACGACCAGGGCTACAGGGAGAACGTTACGAGGTGACGGTGCATGGTGTTTGTGAAAGCTGCAATTCCCCCAACGGGTCAAGTTCCTGACTCATCGCATTGGAGTGACCCGTTTTTTCCTAACATGTCAATTTTTGCTCAAAATCCCTATGAATATTTGGTGTAAAGGACAAAGACAACTCCTGACCCTGCTACTGGCGATCGCCGTTTGGTGGGGATTAACTGGCCTACCGGCCTTAGCCCTGGGTGGCCCACAGTTGCCGTTGGATGAACCGGCCCCGGTGTTTGAATTGCCCAGTAATACGGGGGATGGCAATGTGGGGTTAGCCGATTACCGGGGGCAATGGGTGGTTTTATACTTCTACCCCCAGGACTTTACCCCTGGTTGTACGTTGGAGGCCCAACGGTTCCAGCGGGATTTACCCCAGTACCAAGCCCTAAATGCCCAGGTGATTGGGGTGAGTGTGGATGATGTGCAATCCCATGAGGCGTTTTGCGATGCGGAAGGCCTCAAGTTTCCCTTGTTAGCGGATGAAACGGGGGAAGTGAGTAAAACCTATGGATCGTTGTTAAGCGGCATGTCGTTACGCCACACCTATTTAATTGATCCTGATGGTATTTTGCGGGAACGGTTTTTAGGGGTCAGACCGGCCACCCATAGCCAAGAGGTTTTAGCGCGATTGCAGGAGTTGGCAAATATTGCCAGTTAACGCAGGGGGTCATGGACTGTGACCAGTTTGGTGCCGTCGGGAAAAGTGGCTTCAACTTGAACTTCCACCAGCATTTCGGGCACCCCTTCCATGACATCATCCCGTCCTAACAATGTTGCGCCATAGTTCATTAAATCGGCCACGGTGCGGCCATCCCGGGCCCCTTCCAAAATGGCGGCGGAAATGTAGGCGATCGCCTCGGGATAATTGAGTTTTAAGCCCCGGTTTTTGCGGCGTTCGGCGACGAGGGCGGCGGTAAAAATCAATAATTTGTCTTTTTCTTGGGGCGACAGTTGCATGGTTTTGGGTTGAGATAAACCGGAAAGAGAACTGCTGCAATTTTACGGTCAGGGGCACCGGAAAGAAATAGGGGAAATGAGGTTTTACGGATTTTTGGCAAGGGACACCCTGACTGAGAGAATGAAATTCGGGCTTTGTTTGCTTGTCTTTTCCTAAACTTGTCTATGCTGAAACGGCTTTTATCCCAGCGTTATGCGACCTTCCTGATTTTAGGTTGCCTGTGGTTACTCAGTAATCTTGGCGATCGCCTCTGGTTGGCGTGGGATCAATCGGTGCCAGCCTGGGATCAGGCCAATCATCTCTCCTACTCCTTACGTTATTTACAAAGTTTACAGAGTCCCGACTTTTTGCATGGGGATTGGTGGCGTCAATTTTGGATGGTCTCCCCGAAATATCCGCCGGTAACCTACTTAATCAGCCTGCCGTTCCAAGGGGTGTTTGGCAAGGGCAACGATCAAGCCTTGTTGAGTTATTGGGTAACCAGCGCAGTGCTCATCGGCTCAATTTATGCCTTGGGACAAAAGTTATTTAACCGTGAGGTGGGGTTATGGGCAGTGGTGATGATGCTATTAACCCCCCGTATTATTCATACCCGATTGTCGTTTTTGTTAGATACGCCCCTGTTAGCGTTGGTCATCCTGAGTTTCACCTGTTTAACGTTCTGGAAAGACGAGAAGGAGAGACAAAAACAATGGCTATGGGCGATCGCCTTTGGGATCAGTTTCGGGTTGGGATTATTAACCAAGCAGAGTATTTTATTTTATTTATTTTTCCCCCTGGTTGGTTTAGCGATTTGGTGTTTATGGCGTCGGCAATGGTTAAGGATTGGGCAATTATTAAGCGGGTTGTTAATCTCCATGCCGATTTGGTTTCCCTGGTACCGCACCAATTGGATCTATTTATTTAGTACCGCCCATAACTCCAATGCGGGGCCAGCGAGTTTGGAAGGCGATCCGGCCATTAATACCCTGGCGGCGTGGGTTTACTATTGGCAAGATTTGCCCTTAGCCTTGTCCTGGGTCTGGTTAGTTCCGCCTTTAGTGGGACTGGGGTTAGCCATCTTGAAACGCTTTCCGGCTAAATTACAAACTCCCCCTTGGGCTGAGGTTAAATCCGGATTTTGCTGGTTGAGTTATTACGTCGGCGGGACTTATTTTATTTGCTCCGCGTTATACAACAAGGATAGCCGTTACATTTTGCCCTATTTACCTATTTTGGCGATTTTATTGGCCTATGGGTTAACCCGGTGGTGTGGACGTTGGGTTTGGGTCCGCTGGGCAACCTTGGCGATCGCCATTCTCGTGACGGTGGGGAATGTATTTCCCCTGCCAGGGAGTGATCAAGTGGTGCAGAAACTGAGTCCCGATGTGTTGTTTCGACCGCAATTTGCACAGCCGGCACCGAATGATCAAGTGGTTGCCAGGGCCTTAGAGCAAACTCCCTTTCAACAAGTCAATTTAGGGGTTATTCCCAATACCAATGCCATCAACCCCAACACGTTAAATTATTTTGGTGCGCTACAAAATTTTCGGGCCTACGGTCGAGAATTGAGTGGCGACGACCAAAAGATTCAACAAGATCAACAAAACTTTGACTGGTTACTCACTAAAACTGGCGAAAACGGTAGCGCCCAACCGGCCCAATTAGCCCTAGCGGATAGGTTGCCCACCACGCCCAGTTTCATTGCCCGCCAACAATGGACATTGCCCGATAACAGTCAATTAACCCTTTGGCAACGGCGATCGCCAAGGGTAGAGGTTAACGCCAGTGACGCGGTCAATCCCTTACCCCAATTAACCCAGCTTGACCTGCCCGCCGTGGCCCCCCCCGGTCACCCCATCCCAATTACCTACCAATGGACCGGGGCAGCGGAGGGTTTAACCCAAGGAATTTTGTTATTAACCTGGCAAACTGTGGAGGATTCTCAGCCGGGTTGGTTCCATGACCACGCCATTGGTTTAGGGGAATTGTTGTTACCCTCTGCTAACCTGTCCCCCGGACTGACCGTCACTGAACGCACTGCCATGCTACCAAGTGCCGATTTACCCCCCGGCGAGTACCGGCTCAATGCCCAATGGCTCAATCCCCAAACCCAGACAGCGCAACCATTACCCATTCCCCCGGTCACCATTCGTTTAGATCCCAACCAACCGCCTCCACCTGCGCCCCCGCTGGATTACGTTAGCCAATTGTTCCATCTCTCTCAAAATCTGCGCCAAGGGCCCCAAGGCTTAGCTCCCATTTTTGCTCAGGTTGATCGCTTAAATTTATATGATCCTCGCCATGACTACCTCAAGCAAGCGGATGCGAGTGTCACCTATCGCCTCAGTCAAAATCCTATCAACCCCCTCCCCCTAGCCTATGCCCAAGTTCTGTCCCGTGTTCTCCAAGAAAATCCCCAAACGGCGATCACTGCATTGCAACATTTAATCAAACTTGATCCGCAAAATGCCTATGCCCATGCCTATCTAGCTTTTGTTTATCTTTATGATTGGCAGGGACGCAACGGGGAACAGGCATTGCAACCGGCCTTACAACTCGCCCCCGATAGTGAGGAAATTCAAGCTCTCCAGGCGATCGCCCTTGTCATGCAAGGCCGCCTCATTGCCGCTTGGCAAACGGCACGCCCCTTACTCCAATAGCAAAGCTAATCACCCATTTTAACCATGCATCACGCCTCCATTCGTACCGCCAATATTCACCAGGCGATCGCCTTTTATGAATTATTAGGGTTCCAAGTTTGTGAACGATTCACCACCGGTTACACCCTAGCTTGCTGGTTAGAAGGCTTACATGGACGGATTGAATTAATCCAAATTCCTGAACCAGAGCCCCCCCCTGATCCCTTTGGTGATCAACATTATGTGGGGTTTTATCATTTATCCTTTGATTTGACCAATCACGCTGAGAGTTTACCCCAGTGGTTGCAAGCATTAACACATCAGTTCAATCAAGCTCATCAAATCAATCCTGATCAAGTCCGGCCCCTAACGGTTTTACTCGCGCCCCAACAACAGCAGATTGGCGATCGCCTCTATGAAGTGTGCTTTATTGCCGATAGCGATGGACTGCCTTTAGAATTTATCCGGCATCTCTCCCGTTAACATTTCACTGCGCCCCATTATTTCCTCATGTTTTTTCAACTTACTGGACTTTTTAAGTCATGGAGCCCCCCCCAGCTTATAACGGCCAGGCAAGGCAGAAAACGGAGGATTAGCTATTTCCGCTGCAACAAAGGACGATATGGGCGGTCTCTTCTTTTGGG
>JBEAQB010000334.1:0-8061 GCA_041164125.1 Cyanobacteriota bacterium | reverse complement strand
CTGAGCGTGTCAAAGAGGAAAAGCTCAAATTTTTACTGGGGATCCAGTTTCAAGACTGCCATAAACGCCTCCTGGGGCACGTCTACTGTCCCGATCGCCTTCATGCGTTTCTTCCCTTTGGCTTGTTTTTGCAATAGCTTTTTCTTACGGGAAATATCCCCCCCATAACATTTCGCCAACACATCTTTGCGGAGGGCGGCAATATGTTCACTGGCAATAATTTTGCTACCGATCGCCGCTTGGATCGGCACTTTAAACTGATGGCGCGGAATCAATTCCTTGAGTTTACTCACCATCGCTCGACCAACGTAATAGGCCTTATCCCGATGGACAATCATCGCCAGGGCGTCCACCCCATCCCCATTCACCAAAATATCGAGTTTCACTAGGGGATTTTCCCGATAGCCAATTAATTGATATTCCATACTGGCATAGCCTTTGGTCCGGGATTTGAGTTGATCAAAAAAGTCGGTCACCACCTCCGCTAGGGGTAACTCATAAATTAACGCTGTGCGGGTTTGGGTGAAAAATTTCATATCTTTAAACACGCCCCGACGACTTTGGCACAACTCCATCAGTGTTCCCACATAGGTTTCGGGGGTAATCATCTCCACCTTGATGTAAGGCTCTTCAATTTTAAGGCGCTGTTGAATGGGCGGTAACAAGCTGGGATTGTCAACTTCAATGACCTCCTCATCCGTTGTCGTCACCCGATAAATAACCGACGGGGCGGTGGTAATTAAATCTAAGTTATATTCCCGCTCCAACCGTTCTTGGACAATCTCCATGTGCAGCAGCCCCAAAAAACCACAGCGGAAGCCAAAGCCCATGGCACTAGAGGTTTCCGGTTCATAGGACAGGGCCGCATCATTGAGCTTTAATTTTTCCAACGCATCCCGCAAATCAGGATATTGATCCGCATCAATGGGGAATAGCCCACAAAAGACCATGGGGTTGGCTTCGGTATAACCGGGTAATGCCGCTTTTGCCGGTTCAGTCGCCAGGGTAATGGTATCCCCCACCCGTGCGTCGGCCACGGCTTTAATGGCCGCCGCGAAATAGCCCACCTCCCCGGCATGGAGTTCATCGACTTCAATCTGGGTAGGGGATAAGACCCCCAATTCATCAATCACATACTCTTTCCCCGACGCCATCAGACGAACTTTATCCCCCCGTTTCACCTTGCCGTCCATCACCCGGAAGTAAACCACCACGCCTCGATAGGCATCGTAATAACTATCAAAAATCAAGGCCCGCAGCGGTTGAGCCACCGTATCTTCTGGGGGCGGTACCTGTTGCACGATCGCCTCGAGGATGTCATCCACCCCAATGCCCGCTTTCGCCGAAGCTTTAATAATGTCCGTACAATCTAGCCCCACCACTTCTTCAATTTCTTCCGCCACCCGATCCGGTTCGGCACTGGGCAAATCAATCTTATTTAGAACGGGAATAATTTCCAGGTTATTTTCCAAGGCGAGATAGACATTGGCTAGGGTTTGGGCTTCCACCCCTTGGGAGGCATCCACCACCAATAACGCCCCTTCACAAGCGGCTAAGGAGCGGGAGACTTCATAGGAAAAATCCACATGGCCGGGGGTGTCGATCAAGTTCAATACATACTGCTGTCCATCTTTAGCCGTGTAGTTCATCCGAGCCGCTTGTAGCTTGATGGTAATGCCCCGCTCCCGTTCCAAATCCATATTGTCGAGGAACTGTTCCTTCATCTGCCGCTGTTGCACCGTTTCCGTGACCTGCAAAAGGCGATCGGCCAGGGTGGATTTACCGTGGTCAATGTGGGCAATAATCGAAAAGTTACGGATGCGAGAGACGGGAACGTCAGTCATAGAATCAACAAAGGCAAAAGATTATTTTTAACGGCTTTCACATTGTAGGCCTTTCCCAGAGAAGAATTCGCGACGGGGCCATCGCCTCCAAAGAAATTCCCCCCATTAAACCTTGATCAGGAGAAACGGGGGAATATCATTGGAGATGAGCACAGGTAACTCTATTTGAAACCCACAGCCGCTTGCCAAACGAAAGCTAAGGCCAAAAAAAACAGGGGAATAACCGGCAACACGTCAACGAGGGGATCGAAGATTTGATAGGCTTCGGGTAGTTTGGCGAGCAAATAAACCATTTCCATTACTTGAGTTTCCTTACTAACGGTCAATAAATTGAACTTTAATTACGGTAAATCTTAACATGACAGTCACCGTCCCCAGTCGGGCAATTTAGAAACGGCGATCGGGCTGAGATCCGCTAACGTTCCTCTTGGCGCTGACCTTAGTGTCAGGCAGTTATTCTTGATTTAATACCCACTGCACCAGGGTCCTGACCGGATAGCCCGTGGCACCAGCATTGTTGACGCCATTTTGCTTATCAGTCCAAACTGGGCCGGCAATATCCAAGTGAGCCCAGGGGGTTTTATCAACAAATTTCTCCAGGAAGAGGGCCGCTGTGATGGAACCACCGGCCCGGGGCCCCGTATTTTTCATATCGGCAATTTTCGATTTTAACCCCTCAAAATACTTAGCTTCCATGGGCATTTGCCAGAATTTTTCCCCGACTTTATCCGCAGCGGCCTGAATTTCCGCGGCTAACCCTTGATGGGGACTCCAGAGTCCCCCAATCTCATCTCCTAGGGCCACAATACAAGCGCCGGTCAAGGTTGCCAGATCGACGATCGCCTCAACGTTTAATTTTTCCGCAAAGACCAGGGCATCGGCGAGGGTTAAACGGCCTTCTGCATCGGTGTTATTGACTTCAATGGTTTTCCCATTAGCGGCAGTCAGAACATCGCCAGGGTGCATTGCCGTACCACTAATCATATTTTCGGTCGCAGCACAAATGAAGTGGACTTCCACATTGGGACGCAGTTGGGCGATCGCCTTGGCGGCCCCGAGGGTTGCGCCTCCCCCACCCATATCCATTTTCATCGTCTCAATACCACTACCGGCCCCCTTAATGTTTAAGCCACCGGAATCAAAGGTGAGGCTTTTCCCCACGATCGCTACCTTTTTGACTGGATTAGCAGGACGATAGGTGAGGTGAATAAATTTGGGGGGAATCTCTGATGCCTTAGCAACCCCGAGAAAGGCCCCCATCCCTAAGGCTTCACAATCTGCTTGTTCCAGGATTTCCAAGGTTAATCCGTAGGTCTGGGCCAAATCGGTGGCGATCTCAGCAAAGGTGAGGGGAGTGACACTATTGGCTGGGGCATTAACCATTTCCCGTGCCAAAATAACCCCAGAGACAATTTTTTCCGCATTGCTGATGGCCACGGCTTGCTCACCCAGGTCTAACAATTCCACAGTGGTTAATTTCAGGGGGAGATCTTCAGGGTCGGACTTAAAGCGATTGTCTTGATGGAGTGCTAGTAAAATACCTGCTGCGATTGTTTGGGCCGTTTCCGCCGGATTGTGTTCCCGTTGGGGTAAGCTTAGCGCCAGCGTTTTTACCTTTTCAGCCTTTGCCACCCTGGCAACGTTGGCTGCTGCCTCAGCCAAAATCTGATCATTAAATTTCTCTATTTCTCCTAACCCCACAAGAATTAATTTGTGAATTGGGGTTTTAGCCCCCACCCGGGTTACCATTTTTTGGCCGGTTTTTCCCTTAAATTCCTGTTCTTCAATCAACTCCCGGAGGGTGCCGTCGAGGCGATCGTCTAACTTGGCCAAATCGCTGGTTATTTCCACAGCGTTTTCAAAAAACCCTAAAGCTAAAGCGTCCCCTTGCCAGGTTAAGGCTGTGTAGTCGGTTCCACGTATTTGCATCGCTAAATATGTCCCATGTGACAGGTTTTCCGTCCTTTATTCTGACATAACTCCCTTGGTTCGCGGTTCACAGCGGTCATCAGGATCTTCACCAAGGGGGATTGGACTTCAGCCCGCCTACCGTTAGCGCCTAGGTCACAAATTGTCCCAACATTTTCACCTCGGGTTCTAGTAATAACTGGTGATGGATTTCCACCTGTTCGCGCACATAGAAAATCAAGTTGAACACGTCTTGGGCCGTGGCGTTGTCGGTATTGACAATGAAATTAGCATGGCGTCGGGACACTTCCGCACCGCCAATGCGAAACCCTTTGAGCCCTAGGTCTTCGATTAAGCGGGCGGCAAATTGGGGCGTTGGATTGCGAAACACACTACCACAGCTCGGTTTGTCGTAGGGTTGAGTCTTTTTGCGCTGGTGGAGGTTACGGGTGGTTTGCGCCATCACCTGATCCTTGCTAAAGCCTGGGCTGAGTTGAAAGGTCGCTTCCACCACTAGTCGGGGATCCCCTTGCAGCACTGAGGTGCGATAACTGAAGCCCAGATCTTGGTTCTGTAAAATCGTCAACGATCCATCTGTGTTCATCACTGTGGCGCTAACTAAGCTTGCCGCCGTACTTTGATTGTGGGCCCCCGCATTCATCACCACAGCGCCACCCACTGTCCCCGGAATTCCCACTGCCCACTCCAACCCTTGCCAGCCTCGTTTGGCCGCTTGCCAACCCAATTTGGCGATCGGTTCCCCTGCGGCCATGGTAATGAGTCCCTGATCTTCCTCAAAATGCCCTCGACGCAGATAGCGGGTACTAAGTACTAATCCAGGTAGACCTTGATCACTAATCAAGAGATTTGACCCGGCCCCTAAAAAAGTTAACGGTAAATTTTGAGTTTGCCACCATGCCATCACCGCCCTTAACTCTAGAATGTTCCGGGGGGCCGCATACCATTCGGCGGGGCCGCCGACTCGATAGGTGGTAAATTCTGCGAGGGATTTTTGCGGTTCAATCATCACATCCTTTTTCGCCAAGGCGATCGTTTTATCGGCGGTTAGAGGCGGACGGCTAGCAGAGGCAATGAGCATAACGGGCGGGGCAGACGTAAAAAAATAAGACGATTGGCGGGGTGGGGGGGATCTGGCTTAGGCACAGGCCGCCAAAACTGCTGGAATTTGTTGATTTAGGTTCCCTGCGCCTAAAAATAAAACCAGATCGCCGCTTTTGAGGATTCTGGGTAGAAATTGGCTTAATGCCGTTAAGCTTGGCTGATAGACAACATGGGAGTGGTGTTGGCTCACGGCTTGGGCCAGGTCGTCCCCCTGGATGTTGTGACGGTTCTGTTCTCCTGCGCTATAGATATCCGTCAAAATCACTACGTCTGCATCTTTAAAAGCCAGGGCAAATTCCGCTAAGAAAGTATGGGTGCGACTGTAGCGATGCGGCTGGAAAACGGCGACGACCCGTTTTTGTTTCCCATGATCAACTTTTTGCCGCGCCGCCGATAACGTCGCCAACAACTCGCTGGGGTGATGGGCATAGTCGTCAATGAAAGTAATGCCATTACAATAACCTTTATGTTCAAAGCGGCGTTTTGCTCCCCCAAAGCTGGCGATCGCCGTTGCAATTGCGGCAAAGTTCAAGCCCAAGAGGCGACCGACGGCCACTGCTGCCAGGGCATTACTGAGATTGTGATCACCGGGTAATGCCACTGTCATTGTCCCCAAACACTGCCCCCGTTCCCACACTTCCATCCGGCTGCTATGCGCTAAACGGGTAATACAACGTCCTTGGTAATCCGCTTCGGGACGATTTTGCAGACTGTAGGTAATGCTAGGGGTAAAGTGTTCTCGCACCACATCGCAATCAAGGCAGCCAATTAGGGTTCGACAGTGGGAAGCAAACTGCTGAAAAATACGGACGACGTCTTCTATGGTTGCGTAATGATCGGGATGATCGAGTTCGATATTGGTGATAATGCCAACCTCAGGATGGTGCTTTGTCAACGATCCATCGGACTCATCAACTTCTGCCACTAAATAGTCTCCCCCCCCTAGGTAGGCATTGCCGTTCCAGGCATCAACTTCACCGCCAACAATGATGGTTGGGTCTAACCCCGCTTCCTTGAGTACATAGCCAATTAAACTACTGGTGGTCGTTTTGCCGTGGGTTCCTGCCACCCCAATCCCCCGTGCCTGTGCAATTAACGCCGCCAAAATATCAGAGCGATGATAAATAGGACATCCTTGGGCGATCGCCGCTTGATATTCGGCATTGGACGGATTGATGGCTGTTGAGCAAACAACCTGGGGCAAAGACTTGGTTTGAAAATGTCCGTTGCCATTGCGCCTCCCCTCTGTCGGCCGAGCCGTTGTGAATTGATCAACAGCCCATTCCCCCGTCGTGTAAAGCGGTAATTTGGCGTATTGCTTGAGCTGTAATGATTGAAAATAGGCCAGGTTCTCTGCAGTTTGCTGATGGAAAATTTTAGCCCCCACCGATTCTAGGCGATCGGTGATGTGACTGGTGCGGAGATCCGAGCCGGAAACCGGCAGATGGCGTTTGGCTAGCACATAAGCCAAAGCAGACATGCCAATACCACCAATTCCCACAAAATGGAAAGGTCGACCGCTAAAATCTACGCTATTCACAGCAATGCTCCTCACAAGCCACAAAGTTAATTTTTAAAGCCTTTGCCAGTTGACCATGCCTGTAATTAGGCGGCATCACAGCAAACACTCTACCCTACGGGATAGGCAAACCTATCATCCCACGCTAAGGGGTGACGACGACTGCCACCAGAAAGATTCCTTGCTGGCTTCCTGATGCCCGCGTGGGAGGATGCCAATACAGTCCTAAAGCTTTCTATACAAGTGTGTTGACACCATCCCACGCCCCCTGGCTTAAAAATCCTCCTGCTTAAAATTCAGGATCGAAGTGTTCAACCTTTAGGATATGATTGGTGTCATTAATATTCATTAAATGTACTGAGCTAAAACACAGAGGGCAAGAAGAACGTGATTAGAGTAGCAATCAACGGATTCGGACGGATCGGACGCAATTTTCTGCGTTGCTGGCTAGGTCGCACAGATAGCCAATTGGAAGTAGTCGGCATCAATGACACCTCCGATCCCAGAACCAACGCTCATCTCCTGCGCTATGACTCGATGTTGGGCAAATTTAACGCGGATATTAGCGCCGATGACAATTCCATCACCGTCAACGGTAAAACCATTAAGTGCGTTTCTGACCGCAACCCGTTAAATCTGCCTTGGTCTGAGTGGGGAGTTGACTTGATCATTGAATCCACCGGGGTTTTCGTCACCAATGAAGGTGCTAGTAAGCACATTGCCGCCGGGGCCAAAAAGGTGTTGATCACCGCGCCGGGTAAAGGTCCGAATGTCGGCACCTATGTTGTTGGTGTTAATGCTCACGAGTACACCCATGACCAATATGATGTCATTAGCAACGCCAGTTGCACGACCAACTGTCTTGCCCCCTTTGCCAAAGTGCTGAACGATAATTTTGGCATTATCAAAGGAACGATGACCACCACCCACAGCTACACGGGTGACCAACGAATTTTAGATGCCAGCCACCGTGATTTACGGCGGGCCCGGGCTGCAGCGGTCAACATTGTTCCCACCTCCACCGGGGCAGCAAAAGCCGTCGCTCTAGTCATTCCTGAATTGCAAGGAAAATTGAACGGGATTGCCCTGCGGGTGCCGACCCCTAACGTTTCCGTTGTGGATTTAGTGGTTCAAGTTGAGAAAAATACCTTAGCTGAGCAGGTGAATGCGGTACTCAAGGAAGCGGCCGAAACAACCATGAAAGGGATTCTAGAGTTCACGGATCTGCCCCTTGTTTCCAGTGATTTTCGAGGAACCGATTGCTCATCGACAGTGGATGGTAGCCTTACCATGGTGATGGGGGGTGACATGGTTAAAGTGGTTGCTTGGTATGACAATGAGTGGGGCTATTCCCAACGGGTTGTTGACCTCGCCGAAGTGGTTGCCAATAATTGGCGATAGAAGGCGATCGTGTTTGATGAACTGACCCCATCCTTGCAACACAGGGTGGGGTCTCTCACTAAGTCTCATCATGGCTAATGCCTGTGCAAGGGAGGCAAAAGCCATGATGGTGAGAAGGTCTGGAGAGTAAAATAAGTTAGTAAAAATCAACTCACAAGACCGTTTTCGCTGAACTTACGAGCCTTAACCTGTTATCTCTATTTTGAGCTCTGGAGCCATCTTCTTACCTTCATGCTTGAGGGTCTTGAGCTATCCCTCCCACTCAAT
>JBEAQB010000333.1:0-7941 GCA_041164125.1 Cyanobacteriota bacterium | reverse complement strand
CGATACAGTAACGTCTCTCCCCGACGATAACCCACGTAACGCACCACCACTGGAGTTGCCTCGGTTGGGGTGACCCCCTCGCCCATAAATTCATGCCAGTGGGGATCAAAGGGAACAACTGCCCCGACGGCGGCGATCGTCTCAATCTGCCATTGGGTTAATAGAGCAGTAATGGGTCGGGTGAGGGGTAACAGTTTTTGCGCTGGGAAGGCAGGATTTTGTTGCGCGACCGCGGCGGCGGTGGGCCATTGTAATAACCACGGTTCCAGCGTGTTCAAGACGTCTTCTTGAAATTGGGCATTGAGGCGGGCAGTGTGGGTTGCCAGTTGGGCTTGCAGGCGTTGATATTCTTTTTCTAAGCGATCTAATTGACGGCGGCATGACGCAGTCGGGGTCGCTTCAGTCGGTAGGGGAGGGAGCGTTGCGGAGGCCCCCAACTGACGGACAAGCTGATCTAATGGAACCCGTAGGGCGATCGCCAATTGCATCATTACCCCAACCGGAATCTGGGGCAGTAATCCCCGCTCGAGCCGTGCCAACTGCCAGTCGGAAACCCCAGCGGCTTGGGCCAGTGCCGCTAGGGAGGCATAGCCGGCTTGGTGAGCGAGTTGCTGTAATGGTTGCTGATCAGGCGGGATCACGGGTGACGTCATAGGGCAAGGGAACGCAGTACTAAAAATGACCGCTTGGTTTCAGAGGGGATCGCCGTGACAATGGGGATTAGGGCATCGTCTTAACGGTAGGGTGGCCAACGATATCCACCGCTAAGGTTTTTTCCCATAATAACCGTCGTGGCTTCTGCCATAACCAGGACTGCCAACTCCATTCACTCCTTTGGCAACAAAAACCGGCCGCTTGATATAAACGTTGGGCCGCCATATTATTGTCCAAAACATGTAGGCTGACGCGATGGCAGTGCCATTGTTCCGCCACAGTTTGGCAGCGTTGCAGAAGTTGTTTAGCAACCCCTAGGCGGCGATGATGAGGACTGACAGCCAAATTTGAAATATACGCAGTGGGCTTCGGCTGATAAAACCAGGGTTTAAGAGCAATTTCCGCAGTACCAATAATTTCCTGTTCCCCACGGCTGACAGCAATTAAACAGCGGTAATTCGCATCTCCATTCCGCAACCGTAATCGTAAATCTTCCGAAATCCCCAGGCGTAAAAAGGGATAAGTCCACACCAACCACCCTTGGGGAGGGTGAAAGCTTTTGAGCAGTAACGTGGCCAGGGCAGCAATATCGTCCGGGGTTGCCAGACGAATGGTGATGGATCGGGGGGAGGGGGGAACGGGCTCGACCATTAAGACAAGACGCAAAGATTGAGTAAGGAATTCCGTGGCTTAAATTCTAAACGACCCTGCCTTTTTCAGCAGCCAGCCATCAGGGAGAAATCGCTAGGGAATGATCGCCATTGTCTTGGGTCTGATAGATTTCATCGTCCTCTGACGGAGTCGGTTGAGGCGATCGCCTTTGTTGGAGTTGTTTTAGGGTATGGACAAAATCTGCAATTCCCTGAAAGCGGCCATATACCGACGCAAAACGAATATAGGCCACTTCATTTTCATTCCGCAAATATTGCAGCACCAATTGTCCGATCACCTCACTGGGAATTTCACGTTTGGGCTGTTGTTGTAGTTGGGCCTCAATTTCTTCAACGATAGTCTCTAACCGCTGAACGCTCAGACTTGTTTTCTCGCAGGCCCTCACCATGCCCTGTAACAACTTAGCGCGATCAAACGCTTGTCGTTCACCATCGGATTTAATGACCGTCACCGGCAAAAATTCAACCCGCTCATAGGTGGTAAAACGATGTTTACAGGCTAAACATTCCCGACGCCGTCTGATACTCCGCCCCCCTTCGCTTGATCGGGACTCTAAAACACGACTATTATTATGTTGGCAGTGGGGACATTGCATAACGGCAATCCTAAAAGTATAAACAAGTGAGATAAGTCGATTTAAAAAGCAGAAAACATTGCACTAAACCACCAATTATCTAAACGTCTCCCCTTGGTGTTTCCCCTACTCAAGCTGCTGTTCTCAAGGCAGAAATTAATCAAAAAAAATTAGCTATAACTTTACGCATACAATAAAGTTGCAGCAAAGTCAAGCTAACTGTTGGCAGGAACCACAATTAAACTAAATCAAAAACAATTTAAATAATCGCAGCCTTGGATTGTTGGAACCTGATAGCAGGAACACAATTATTTTTGAATCCGGGGAGGTTCGCGGAAGGCGATCGCAAAAAAGAGTACAGCAAGTGCCATGGTCAGCACTAGAATGTAAGCAACACTTTCCATAATTAAAAATTTCCTAGAAAACTATTCTTATAGACTAATCTATCGAGTCCGTTCTTTGCTGACAAGTCTATCCCCTGCAAATGGCCCCCGTTTAGTAACAGCTTCTTTGCTAGTATGAGTTAACGGTTGATTAAGAAAGGATAATCTGACTCAGTATGCCTTCCGTCAAAGCTGAGACGTGTTTATCTCCCTGTTCTGATCGTCCCCGCTTAAGCCTAACGTCCCCTTGTCCCCATTCTCTTTTTGACCCAGGAAAATTATCGCCATGTTTCCCTCCTCGACTGAATCAACCGACAGTCAATCATTACTTGAACTTGCTGCCGATAAACCGGAAGAGGCTTGCGGCGTGTTTGGCCTCTACGCCCCGGAAGAAGAAGTCGCGAAGTTAACCTATTTCGGCCTGTACGCTCTGCAACATCGGGGTCAGGAGTCCGCCGGCATTGCCACCTTTGAAGGCGACCAGGTGCATTGCTACAAAAATATGGGGTTAGTCTCCCAGGTATTTACCGAAGCGAAACTTCAGGAGTTAACAGGAACCCATGCCGTAGGACATACCCGCTATTCCACGACCGGCTCCAGTCATCGGGCCAATGCCCAACCCGCCGTGCTACCGACTCGATTGGGGTCCCTAGCCTTAACCCATAATGGTAATTTAGTTAATACGCAGCAATTACGACAAACCCTGGTAGAGCGCGGCTGTGGCGATTTTGTCACTACGACGGACTCGGAAATGATTGCCGTGGCGATCGCCAATGAGGTCAACCAGGGTAAAGACTGGGTTCAGGCAACCATTGCCGCCCTGACCCTGTGTACCGGAGCCTATAGTCTTGTGGTTGGCACCCCCGACGGTATCATGGGCATCCGCGATCCCCACGGCATTCGCCCCTTAGTGATTGGGGTCTTAGAAGAAGCAACGCCCCGCTATGTGCTGGCATCGGAAACCTGCGGGCTAGATATTATCGGCGCAACATTTGTTCGATCCGTTAAAGCCGGAGAGTTGGTTTGGATTTCAGACGCCGGCTTGCAATCCTATCAACTGGCGGAAGCCGCCGAACGGAAGCTCTGCGTGTTTGAAATGATCTATTTTTCCCGTCCTGATAGCGTGGTTAATGATGAAAGTTTATATACCTACCGCATGCGAATCGGGGAATATCTCGCCAAGGAATCCACGGTGGATGCGGATATTGTCATGGGGGTGCCAGACTCGGGCATTCCCGCGGCGATCGGTTTTTCCCAGGCATCAGGCATTCCCTACGCCGAGGGGTTAATTAAAAATCGCTATGTGGGACGCACATTCATTCAACCCACTCAACATATGCGTGAACATGGCATCCGGATGAAGCTTAACCCCCTCAAGGATGTGTTGCATGGCAAACGGGTAATCATTGTCGATGATTCCATTGTGCGTGGCACCACCAGCCGTAAAATCGTGCGGGCCTTGCGGGAAGCCGGCGCCACGGAAGTTCATATGCGAATTTCTTCCCCGCCTGTTACCCATCCTTGCTTCTACGGTATTGATACTGACGATCAAAAACAATTAATTGCCGCACGGCTCAGTGTGGCAGAAATTGCCGAACAAATTGAAGTCGATTCCCTAGCCTATCTGTCCCAGGCAGGGATGCTACTCTGTACGGGGGAAAACGTCAGTCATTTTTGTTCCGCCTGTTTTAATGGCAATTACCCCATTGCCGTGCCTGACGACGTCAAGCGGTCTAAATTAATGTTGGAAAAAACCAGCGTCTAAGGCTGGGGGCAATCTTCGCCAAATCCCAGCCGCCGTTGAGCGATGACTTACCCATTCACTATTTGCCTGCGGGCCCCAGTGTTGTTCCACTTGCACAGGCAGGGGCTTTGGCGGGAAAACCATGGAGCCAGCGTTTTTTCCACTGACTGGCCGGTTCGGCCTCGGTCAGAGCCTGTTCTGCTTGTCGGTGTTGAAGAATCTCCCTGGCATTAAAACACCCCTGGGGATCTCGGTAGGGAATAGCGGCCTTGGTCTGAAGATGTTCTCGTTCCCAGGCAGGCAGCGGTGGGAGGGACAAAGGATGATGGCTGGCCAGAGTACCCAAGGGGCGACGACGGGGATGGGGAGGATGGCCATCGGCCAGGGTTGCAATCTGTAACCCGACTAATTGCAACGCTGTGCGCACGGCGGCCGCACTGCAATAGGTGGCTAAATAGCCCTGGGGATTGAGGCGATCGCCAATGGACTGTAAGAATTCCACGGTCCAGAGTTGGGGGCATTTAGGGGGCGAGAAGGGATCCAAAAAAATGGCATCCGCCTGCCAGTCCGGGGGAATCCCCTGACGTAACGTTTGCCGGGCATCTCCGATCAGCAAGGTCGCGGTAAAACCCGCAGTGTCTAATTGAGTTTCCACAGCTAAGCGGCTTAACAAGGTTTGCACCAGAGCCGGATAGCCTTGCAACAGATGATGTGCCATCGCCTGTCGGGGCACTTGAAGATTAGATTCCAACGCAAACACAGTGACGTGGCACGCTGGGTTAACCTGCCAAATTGCCGTCAATGCTGCCGCCGTGTTATAACCCAGACCATAGCAAACATCTAGTAGATGAACATGATCACGGGTTTGGGCTAATTGGGGCAAGCGACAGGGCAAAACATATTTCTGTATTGCTTCTTGTTGGGCTCCCTGGCGAGAATGAAAATGTTCTCCAAACTCTGACGAAAAAAACGTAAATGATCCATCCGCCGTTGCTTGGGGGGTTAGCCCATCACGGGTTTCAGTGACTATCATGGGTTCCGAGAACCTGATTGATTGCTGGCCAACTCCTCTTTCAGAGTAATAATTTCTTGGGTCAACCTTTCAAGCTCTGCTTGGGCCGTCGCAAAGTCAATGCGCTGACTCGCCCCATTGGGGTTGCTCACTGGAGAATTCCGTTGTATTTGAGCCAGCCATTGCTCCATGTACTGACGGGCTTCTGCCTCTGTAACAACCCCTTTTTCTGCCCATTGCGCCGCTTGTTCTCCCCATTGTTGTTGGAGATCTTGGAACGTCATTTGGCGTTTCTGGGGGTCTTGTAGGGTTTCTACGAGGCTGGCGGTGGCACCGACGGTGATGCGGAACCCTTGCTGGAGAGTATTGATCAGGGGATTGTTGGTATTGCTCATGGTTAAGGTATCCGGTATCTGGGGTTAATCGACAGAAAACACCATGGGCGGGCCATGATTGCCCCTAAGCTAAACCAAAAGGTGCAGTTTTTGCCACTGGTTGGGCGAGTCCGGCCGCTTCACAATTATGGTGAAAGTCTCGGATAAAATTCGTTGTTGTTAAGACTTTGGACGCTTTCATCCGGCCTTTTCGATGGTAAAAAATTGCTTCATCAACGTCATTGGCGATCGTCAATACCTGAAAGAGGACAGTCAAAATCGGTAACTTATCAATCCGGTGACGGCATCGATCAAAGTGGGGATGGCGTTTGGCATCCTGCTCACTGGCAAAAAAATACATCGTTCGTTTGATTTCTTGCGGATTGTTAGGATTCTGTAAAACAATAATCGAAAATTGTTGTTTGGCCGGGTCGGCCCAAAAATAGGCGTTTTCGAGCTTTAACAGTTTGGCGGTAGCTTCAAACATCGGTATTAATACCCTGATAACGACATCTACCGGGATGATCTGCTGCCCAGCTTGCAAATAGTCGTCGATCATTTTCTGCTTTTGCTTGCTTAAATTCATTGATTGATTCAGATAATTGAATAGAGCGGAATTAACGATTTGGAGCCATGGGACATGTTGGAAAGAATTCTAGAGCCCGAAGTGATGGACACTGAAGCAGAGGCCGTTGAGTATGATGCGATGGATTTTCATCGTGTTAATCAGGACTTTGCCCAGGCCGCGTCCCAACTGGGACCTCCCCAAGCCACTGTTCTGGATGTCGGGACGGGGACAGCTCGCATTCCCATTTTACTCGCCCACTTACGTCCGGCTTGGCAATTGACAGCTATTGATTTGGCGCGTTCCATGTTGGTAATTGCCGATCGCAATATTAAGGAGGCTGGCTGTGACAGTCAAATTCGCTTAGAGTTTGTGGATGCCAAACATCTTCCCTATGCGAGCGGCTCCTTTGACGGTGTGATTTCTAACAGCCTATTGCACCATTTGCCCAATCCGGTAGGGTCGTTGCGGGAAATCAAACGGGTTCTCAAACCCACTGGCTTTTTGTTCATTCGGGACTTACTCAGGCCGGCCTCTTTAGCACAACTCAATCAGCGGGTGAAGGCGATCGCCTCAGACTGTACCCCCCACCAACGCCAACTATTCCGGGACTCCCTCCATGCCGCTTTGACCCTGCCGGAATTGGAGCAGTTCTTAGTCACGTTGGAGTGGACAGGGGCGATCGCCAATCCCGTGCGGCTTTACCAGTCCTCCGATTACCATTGGACAATGGAACGTCCCTTGCAAGGGGAGGGTAACGGCTAAAATAGTTAAAAAATGTTAAGCATCGCCCCCTACCTGGTTCTTTTCCTCCTCCCCTACCCCCATGTTTGTCAACTTTTTTATTAAACGCCCCGTTTTTGCCAGCGTTTGCGCCATCATCATCCTACTGGTGGGGAGTATCAGCGCGCTTAATTTACCCATCGCCCAATATCCCGAAATTGCCCCCACTGAAATCCAAGTCAGAGCCAACTACAGTGGTGCCAATGCCCAAGTAGTGGAAAAAGCGGTTACGGATATTTTAGAACGACAAATTAATGGCGTACAAGGGATGCGCTATATCTCCTCCACCAGTAGCAATGACGGCACCAGCAGTATCAGTGTCACCTTTGACCGCAGCCGAGACAAAGACATTGCCGCCGTGGATGTACAAAATCGGGTGGCGTTAGCCGAGCCCCAGTTGCCCGACGCTGTTAAGCGCACTGGGGTTAGGGTGAATAAAGAATCTAATAGCCTCCTCTTGGGGATTGGTATTACCAGTCCGACGGGGCAGTATGACAATGTTTTCTTGAGTAATTACGCCGATCGCTACCTGGTTGATCCCCTGAAGCGCTTAAATGGCGTCGGTGGCGTCCGGATTTTTGGGGAACGGCTTTACGCCATGCGCTTGTGGGTTGATCCCCTCAAACTTGCTGCCCAAGGCTTAACCATGGCCGACCTGGAAGCAGCCTTGCGAGAACAAAATTTACAAATTGGCGCGGGCAAAATTGGGGCGGAACCAGTGGCACCGGGGCAAGACTATCAACTCGACTTACGGGCCACCAGTCAGTTAACGGAGGTTGAAGATTTTGAGAACCTCATTATCAATGCTGGGGCCAGCGGTTCTGTTATTCGCTTTAAGGATGTGGGACGGGTAGAGTTAGGGGCCCAAAACTATGACAGCTTTCTGCGTTTCAAGGGCAATGAAGCCGTGGGTTTAGGCATCTATCAACTCCTGGATAGTAACGCCTTGGAGGTGGCCCGTTTGGTCAAGGCAGAAATGGCCCAGTTAGCAGAAACCTTTCCCCCAGGGATTGAATACCAAGTGGCGTTTGACACAACAGCCTTTGTGAAGGAATCGCTGTTTGAAGTGGTCAAAACGCTGTTGATTGCCGTTAGTCTGGTGATTTTAGTGATTCTCGTTTTTTTACAGGACTGGCGCACGGCTCTCATTCCCGCCTTAACGATTCCGTTAGCGTTAATT
>JBEAQB010000332.1:0-3538 GCA_041164125.1 Cyanobacteriota bacterium | reverse complement strand
CATGTAGCCCAATTGGGAAATGGTGGAGTAGGCCAATCCCTTTTTAATATCGTTTTGGGTAAGGGCAATGGTGGCCCCTAAAAAGGCAGTGAAACAGCCTGTATAGGCGATTGTGTCCATCACCACGGGAATCGGTTCAAAGACTGGATACATGCGGGCAACCAGAAATACCCCGGCGGCCACCATGGTGGCGGCATGGATCAAGGCAGAGATGGGGGTTGGCCCTTCCATGGCATCCGGTAACCAAACATGGAGGGGAAATTGGGCCGATTTGGCTACGGGGCCTAAAAAGACCAAAATGGCCAGAATAGCGGCGATCGCCCCGCTCAGGACCCCAGTGGACACTAACGATTCCAGCGTTTCACCGATCGCCCCAAAGTCAAAGCTACCTGTAGCCCAGTAAAGGCCGAGAATCCCCAGGAGAAGACCAAAATCCCCCACTCGGTTGGTCACAAAAGCCTTTTGGCAAGCATCGGCGGCCGCCTTGCGGTCGTACCAAAAGCCAATCAGTAGGTAGGAGCACATCCCCACCAATTCCCAAAAAATATAGACTTGCACCAAGTTGGGACTAATCACTAACCCCAACATTGAGGAGGCAAACAAACTGAGATAGGCATAAAATCTGACATAACCTGGATCGTGGGCCATGTAGCCGTCGGTGTAAATCATCACCAACAGCGCCACCGTGGTCACAATCACCAGCATGAGGGCGCTCAGGTGATCGATCACATAACCCATTTCGAGGTGGAAATCCCCCGCTGCCGCCCATTCGATCATTTGGGCATAGCTAGCATGACCTTGGATCTGATCCCAGAGCAGGGCACCGGACATGACCAATGCCGCCCCCAGGCAGGTCATGATAAAAACAGCGTTAATTTGCCGGAGTTTATTGGTGGCTTGATTGAAAGAAATAAGGCCGATGCCGACCACCGTTGCCCCAAACAAAGGCAGGACGGGAATCAGCCAGGCCAATTGATAGAGTAATTCCATCTTGAAAACCTTGGGTTTACGAACGTCTTATTCTATTGATACCGCGTTAATTGTGACACAGCGCCTAGAAATAACGATTAATTACTGATCAATTTGCAGACAATCGCCCCCTCGATGGTGCTCAGCCATCCCGTCAGGGGAAAACTTGCAGGTTTTTCAAATCACGATATGATCAAAAAATGGCTGCGGTGCTCCCTACTGTAACGTCTTGGCGATAGACATCCAGAGGTTATTGTGGTGAGTCATTGTTCCCATCGAACGGTTTTTGGGCCAGTTATCCCCAATGATTGAGTTCGTTGTCCCAATTTCCTTCTTTATGAGTAGTCTGCTTCCCCATAGGTGTCAATCCAATCTGAGACAGGTTTTGTGGTTGTTATTGATTTGTTTTGCCGTGGTGAGTTTACAACTGTAGATT
Source organism: Cyanobacteriota bacterium (assembly GCA_041164125.1). Classification (GTDB taxonomy): domain Bacteria; phylum Cyanobacteriota; class Cyanobacteriia; order Cyanobacteriales; family Microcystaceae; genus Synechocystis. The sequence continues at coordinate 2,133 of JBEAQB010000332.1, read as the reverse complement.
GGGGAAAACCAGTGCCAGGGCTTGAATATGGCGCATGATTATTTTTCCAGAGCGCGCCTGAAGACGATACTGGACGCTCAATTTCCCTGCCGGGTTGAATAAAGAGTGAGGGATGACCCCGTTGCCCCGGTAATTGTTATTTTTGACACCTTCGATGAACGAGACTGTTAACCGCCTGCTGCTGGTATTAGTGCTATTGGGCATTAATGCTTTCTTTGTGACGGCTGAATTTTCCATTGTGGCAACACGGCGATCGCGGATTAGACAACTGGTCGATTCCGGCAATATGGCGGCAAGGCACGTGCAATATTTCCACCGTCATTTCGATCGCCTACTATCAACCACCCAAATTGGGATTACCTTTGCTTGTCTTGCCCTTGGCTGGTTGGGGAAAGATACCGTTGCGTCGGTGCTGCAACCCTTATTAGACACTCTGAATGTTACTCAGGCGACGCCCCTGTCCCATCTCTTGGCCTTTCCCCTCGCCTTCATGGCGATCGCCTATTTACAGATTGTGCTGGGGGAATTATGCCCAAAATCCCTGGCGTTTATCTATGCGGAGCGGTTTGCCTGCACCCTGGCCCCCCCTTTATCCCTGATTGCACGCCTGATCACCCCGTTTAGCCGTGTGGTGAATGGGTCCACCCACGCCCTATTGCGCATGGGGGGCATCGAGGTAACCCGAGCCAGTTGGTCCCACCATGTCACCCCAGAAGAACTCAAATTTATCATTGCCACTGAGGGGGACACCCTAGGGTTAGAGCCGGTGGAGCGCAGCTTGTTTAAAAATGTGTTGGCTTTTGGTGAATTGACGGCTGCCGACATCATGACTCCTCGCACCAACATTGATGTGATTGCCGCCGATGCCACCTATGCTGATTTGTTGACCCTGATTACCCAAACCGGTCATACGGTGTTTCCGGTCAAAGGGGATTCCTTGGATGACATTCAAGGGTTAATCGACTTTCACGATTTAGCCTTACCCTTACAAAAAGGATTAATGCACCGAGAAACCCCCCTGCAAGCCTGGATTAAAACCGCCCGCTTTTTACCCGAGTCGATTCCCCTACCGGAACTGTTGCAGAAAATGCAACGCACCCAAGCTAAATCGGTCATCCTCGTGGACGAATTTGGGGGGACAGCGGGATTTGTCTGTTGGCAAGATGTGGTCAAAGAATTTCTCGATCCAACGCAGGTGGAAGAAGAGCACGAAGACAGCGTGATTTTGCAAATGCTCGATTCCCAAACTTTTGTGGTGGACGCCCAAATGACCCTAGAGGCATTGAATAATATTTTAGGGTTTCACTTACCCAATAACGATAATTACCAAACCTTGAGTGGTTTCTTGCTCTACGAATGGCAACGGATTCCCCAGCAGGGGGAAAGTTTAACCTACGGACACTATTCGTTCACCGTTGTGGCAGCGGACGGACCAAAACTGCAAAAAATCCGCATCCATCGTCAGGTCGGCGCGCCCCCCGTCAAGGATGTGCCCCCCATGAAGGCATTTGCGAACGCCTCTCAACCGATCCCCCCCACTACGGTTGATTATTCTTCTCGCGCCGTCGGCTGAGGGCCAGAGGGGCAATGGTCAGCTAACAACCTGCCCGTAACGGCAAGCCCTAATCCCCCTATTGCTTGAGCACTTTTTGACGGAATTTTTTGATCAGGGTTTGCAGTCGCAGTTGCCAAATACGTTGACGCGTTAAAGGGGCGATCGCCGTGAGGGGGTGGGACTGAAAATCAAAGAACTGGTTGATCTCCACCATAATCCGTTCCAAACGTCGAATGATGCTGTCTTGGCGGTATTCGGCGAGTATCTCAGGGGAGAGGTGATAGGACGGGCGTTGACCATTCACCGTTTGTAAAATCCGATGGCAATCGAAGTCTAGGGCATAACCGGCAATTTTCCCACAGTTAAACCCTGGATCCAGGTAATCAGATAGTCCCCCATTCACGCTAGAAAAAACCTGACAGCCACAGGCCATCGCTTCCATCGGTTGCAGTCCAAAGCCCTCGCTGACCCCCTGCTGGGCCCAATATTCGGCGGAGTCATAGAGGTAAACCTTGGCTCGGTTAAACAAGGTGGTTAAATCGGGGACATAGCGATCAATCACTTGCACATGACATACC
>JBEAQB010000331.1:0-3883 GCA_041164125.1 Cyanobacteriota bacterium | reverse complement strand
CACAGTCGCGAAGCTAGGGAAGCTGCACAGCTAGTGGCAGATCTTGTCACCATTCATCAAAGCCAACTGGTATTGCTCTCGGTGGTTGAGACACCGCCCAACGGGGATAAGGCAGACACTGACCCTACCCCTCCCCACGGCATGGGCTCCCCCGCCGAGGTGGCTAAACTCCTCCAGGGGGCTAAGGCCTTATTTAGCCAGAAAGGCATTGATACAAAAATAGTGGAGCGAGAGGGGATGCCGTCATTTACCATCTGCGATGTCGCCGATGAAGTTAATGCTGACTTAATTGTGATGGGCTGCCGAGGATTGGGATTAACCACCGAAGGGGCCGCGGAAAGCGTCACCAGTCGGGTCATCAATTTATCTCCCTGTCCTGTCTTAATTGTGCCCTAACCCCAGGTCTTTGATGGAAATAGCCCCTCCAGATTGGTTAAATTCAGCCTGGGGAACTGGCGGGGGTAAACCGTTTCCCCGTCAGCAGTCGGATTGGTTCCCCGGTTTACGGATAATTGCTCCCCCCATAACGGATTCCACCAATCGTCTACTCTGGACGTTACTCGCCCAAGGATATGCCCCTCCCCTAGCGGCGATCGCCCAACAACAAAGGGCCGGTCGAGGGCAGTGGGGACGACAATGGCACTCTGAACCGGGTGGTTTGTACCTGTCCGTCCTACTGGATCTAGCCCTACCCCCTGAAAACGCCTCCCATTTAGTCTTACTCAGTGCTTGGGGCATTGCCTATGGTTTGCGACAACATCAAATTCCTGTGCAGTTAAAGTGGCCCAATGATTTGCTGTTAAACCAGCGGAAATTAGGGGGCATCAAAACCGAAACCAAAATCCACCAGGGACGCATTACCACCGCTGTGATTGGCGTCGGTCTGAATTGGTCAAACCCTGTTCCCGCAACGGGAGTCCAGTTACAACCCTTTTGTCAGCAGCAGGGGATTACCTCCCTGGCGACCTTAACCGACCTCGCAGAAGTGACCTTAGCCGGCCTAACCTTAGGCTGGCAACGCTATCACTGTCAGGGTATTGCCGCCATTCGAGAAGCGTATTTAGCGTTGTTTGCCCACCACGGTCAGGTCATTCAACTGCCCCAAGGATCAGGGATAGTGCAATCGATCACTGAGGGGGGGGAATTGGTGATTTTAGCCGGCGATCGCCAGCTAATCCTGCCGCCTGGAGCTATCCGGCTGGGCTACAACTCAGAGCAACAGTGAAAGGCGGGGGGCATTCCCCTTGCTACAGGGCAATCGCCTCCGCAATGAGCCAATTGCCCGAAGGATTATAGCGCCCTCCCACGGTTATCTGTGTTCCGGCCCTTAGCTGCTGTAATTGTTGTTCAACCTCTGGTCTAACAGTAATCAGATCGAGAGGGGGAACCGACGGTTCGCAACTGAATTGATAGCTGTGCTCATTGGGTTTATGGAGTTGCCCCCGGTAAACCAGCGGCGTGGCGGCGAGGGGAAGACAAGCCCGAGTGGCATCAACGGGACAATGTCCCGATTCGGGATAGGCGTCAGGATGATCTAAATAATGCCGTTGCCAATCGGCCCAATCCGGATGATCCGGGGTCAGATTAAATAATGGAATGACCGCGGCCGGGGCCCAGCGATCGCCAATGAGCGCCTCTTGTACCTCCCGTACCGCTAAATCCTGGGGGTCGCAATTTTGCTCAATACTTAACGCTGCGATCATCCCGACCGCTTGCCCCGTATTCATCACCAGGGGTTGCAGGCGAGTACTGCCGTTGGCTATGTGACTCACGGAAATATTTTTTTCGCAGGGTAACAAGCCTTGCACCGTTTGGGGGAGCACCGCACCAAAGGGGATGGTAAAGGGGGTTCCCGTCCAACGACCGCCCCACTGCAATGATTTGGGGGCTAAGGGAAAGTCATAACCAGGGTAGTGATGGTCGTTGGCATAATTACCGATGGCGATGCTGGTGACCTGGTGATTATGCAGGGGTAATGGTGCCACCTGTCCCTGGGGTAAAATCGCCTTTTCGGTTAAGGTCACTTGACCCCGTAAACGTCGACTTTCACGGTAATAGGGATGGAGGGCAAAGGCTGGGGACAGTCCCCCTGGCTGGGGAAAAATATCCGTCGCCAATTCTAGGTGCGGAAAATGTTGGGTTTGTAAAAAATGAGCAAAGGCGTAGCTATATTCATAGGCCTCCTGTAAGAACGCCTGTTTTTCTCCCTGACGACCCACTAAACGGTTTAAATCCTGACCATAATCATTGCCATTGATCGGCCAATTAACCATGTAATGGCGATCGGGTAATTGCCCATAGGATAAAAACGCCGCTTGACTGTGGCGTTCCCAAGGGGATTGAAACCTGTGATTTCCTACCATGGTCGGGGCGGCGATCGGGGTTGCCGCATTCCCTACCGTTTCCCGTAGCAGAAATACCCAGGTGGGCGATTGCACAGGATAGTGTTCTGTCATTGCATTGGGACCAACCGGGGCGCTGGGTTCGTTGAATTCCCCTTGCCATTCCCAACCCCACCGATGGGGAAGGTCGCCCAACGCGAGTAAATCGCCTAACTCGGTGCCATCAAGGGTTAGCGTCGCTCGAATCTCATAGTCAGGAAATCTGACCCCCAACACGCGTCTTCCTTGTGTAAGCACAGCAACGGGGGACTGATGCGCAATCCAGGTCAAATTGGGCAACTGGTGCACCCAAGCCGCCAAAGTTTTTGCCCCCAGACGGGGATCAAAGGTAAAGAGGCTGACCCAACCATGATCTAATCCGTCGGGGTGTTGTTGTAACTCCCGTAAAAATTGTCCCCAAATACCCGTTTGCCAAGCGGCCAATTCGTTGCCATCGGGGGCCGCCACCCCCGCAGACGTTAACATCCCTCCTAACCACGCCCCTTCGCTGACGAGGAGGGTTTTAACCCCCCGCCTTGCCGCTTGCAGTGCTGCCGCCGTCCCCCCAACACCGCCCCCTACCACTAGGACTTCAGTGTTGAGCTGTTCAATGTGCCTTGCCATTCTGAAGTGCTTACCTGTCCTTGTGACTGAAATTTCGTCTAATCTAGGGTAAAGGTTTGCGGCTAATTTGCGGCCGCGGCCAAGCGGTTGAATTCAACTTTCCTGCCCATGCCATCCGTTACGCTCCCCGTCAGCACCTTAGCCTATCCCGTGGTGGAAACCTTCCATTCCCTGCAAGGGGAAGGTGCCTGGGCCGGTAGTAGCGCCTTTTTTATCCGTTTGGCAGGCTGTGATGTGCATTGTCCCTGGTGTGATCAAAAAGAAACCTGGCCAGCTGATGGACATCCCCACAGGGTGGTGGATACGTTAGTCAAAGAAGCGATTACCGCTCAACCTGCCTGTGTGGTGATTACTGGTGGTGAGCCGCTGCAGCATGACTTAACTGCCCTGTGCGTGAGTTTAAAAGCCCAGGGACTGCGCTGTCATTTAGAAACCTCCGGCGCCTATCCGTTATCGGGAGACTGGGATTGGATTACCCTTTCCCCCAAACCGTATAAACCCCCCGTGTCGACTCTCTATTCCCAGGCCAGTGAATTAAAGGTGATTATTGCCTCACCAGCAGACCTAGCCTGGGCAGAAACGCAAGCCAGCAAGGTCAATGGGACAATCCCCCTTTACCTACAACCGGAGTGGCAGTCCCCCGACAGTCAAGCGTTGATTTTTGACTATATTTTGTCCCATCCCCGCTGGCGATTAAGTTTGCAAACCCACAAATATTTAGGGGTGCGCTGAGGGCAAACCTGACAAAATTGCCAAGGCTGCTACGATGGCGGAGAGTTAGTATTGTAGAAAGTATTATTTTGGGATGATGTCTGTTCGACGAGCAAGAGCCTGTAAATTAATCGCGATTGGGTTAATGACTCTCATCGTGGCAGTAA
>JBEAQB010000330.1:0-4203 GCA_041164125.1 Cyanobacteriota bacterium | reverse complement strand
GATCGCCTGGCAATGGCAGCACATTAGCGTCAGACCTTTACCAACCCATGCCAATGGCCCCGTCAAAGTCTTTGCCGATGATGGTCGGACGGTAATCAACCCCGTGCAACAAGAAATTCACCGAGAATTTGAGCGCTTAAGTGATTTTTCCCCTTATTTACCCCAGGCGGTAATCGCCTCCGAGGATTCGCGCTTTTATTGGCATTTTGGCGTGGATCCCTATGGGATTGCCCGGGCAATTTATATCACTGTTTTTCAACAGGGACCACCGCAGGGGGCTAGCACCTTGACCCAACAGCTAGCCCGCAGTTTGTTCACCGACGTGGGGCGAGAAAGGACGGCCGGGCGTAAATTGCGGGAGATCATGGTGGCGTTGAAACTGGAGGCAGTTTACAGCAAGGATGAGATTTTAAAGACCTATCTCAATCGGGTTTATCTTGGGGGGGGGAATTTTGGCTTTGAGGATGCTGCCCAGTTTTACTTTGCCAAATCCGCCCAGGATCTGGATATTGCTGAGGCAGCCACCTTGGTGGCCATGTTACCGGCCCCGAATTTGTACAACCCGGTGCAGGATTACGCCACCTCCGTGCAGTTACGGAATCGGGTCATTGAGCGGATGGCAATGCTGGGGATGATTGAGGAACAAGAGGCTAATCGGGCCCGGCGATCGCGCATTCAGATCAGTCCCCGCGCCACCCAGTCCTTATCCTCTCGCCAGGCACCCTATTTTTATCACTATGTTTTTGGTGAATTAAATCGCCTCCTCGGGGAAGAGGTGGCCAGTGAAGGCAATTTTTTGGTGCAAACCAGTCTTAATCTGCCCATGCAAACCCTGGCGGAAACCAGTCTCAACACCTTTTTGCGGCAGCGAGGTCAAACCAACAACATTTCCCAGGGGGCAGTGGTGACCCTCGACAGTCGCACCGGCAACATTTTAGCCATGGTGGGGGGAAGGGATTTTCAACAGAGTCAGTTCAATCGCGCGAGCCAGGCCCAACGCCAACCCGGGTCAACGTTCAAATTATTTACCTACACAGCGGCGATCGCCAAAGGCATTAGCCCCAGCCGCACCTATAGTTGTGCCCCCCTTAGCTGGGGTGGTCAACGCTATAAAGCCTGTGAGCGTAGTGGTGACGCCCCGGCCATTAGCTTAGCCAGAGGCTTGATTCAATCAGAAAATACAGTCGCCTTGAGAATTGCCCAGGAGATAGGGTTAGACCAAGTAATCGCCGTAGCCAGGGAATTTGGCATTACCACCCCCTTGCGCAAGACCCCCGGCCTGGTGTTGGGGGACAGTGAAACCCGGGTGCTGGAGATGACCAGTGCCTACGGGGCGATCGCCAATCAAGGTCAATGGATTCAGCCCCATGGGGTTCTTCAGATCGGGGATGGGGGAGATTGTGCTAATCCGGATCAACGCTCCACCTGTCGTGAGGTTTACCAAGCCGACCCCAACACCATTCGCCAAAAACAAGTTGTTTCTGCCGCCACCGCTGCCACCCTCACCCGCTTACTCCAAGGGGTCGTTGATAGCGGCACCGGTGCTGCGGCTCAAATTGGCTACGGCGCAGCGGGGAAAACCGGCACCACCGATCAAGCGGTTGATTTATGGTTTATTGGCTTTTTACCACAAAAACACCTCGTAACCGGTGTGTGGTTAGGCAACGATGATAGTCAGCCCACCCACGGCAGTAGCGCCCTTGCCGCCGCTGTCTGGGGTCAGTATATGCGGCAAGCAGCGGCCCTGTAGACAAGGCATCAGGGCCGGAGTATTCTTTGGGCAGTAATGGTTTGGTGGGATTTATGGGGAAGGTTTGGCAACGCTGGTGGATTGTGAGTTTATGCTGCCTCAGCCTCTGGGGCTGTCAGGCCAATACACCGCCCCTAGAACTTGCCCCCGATGGTGCCATTGTCCAGCAGGCGATCGCCTTTCAGTTAGATCGCACCCAAGCTGCCCTCAGTCGTCAACTCCATGCCACGCCCCCCCAGTTCACCATCAGCCACATTACCGTCAATACCATCGAGGCGATCGTGGTCAATCGTCTGCCGGCCTACCATCTCAATGGCGTGTATAATCTCAAGCTTGTCCTGCCCCGCCAGACCGTCACCCAGAAAAAAAATCCTTTCGATCTTTACCTGCAACGGCAACAGGAGGGCAAGAGCTGGCGCTTACTCCAGCGAGACATTGATCCCCGCACGGATACTGTGCACTGGACGAGTTACCTTGTCGATCCCGATCAATAGCCCCGGGGGGTAATCAGGTATTGATGATAGGCAAACGTAGACCCATTGCCAATGAGCACCACCGTCAACATATCAATGGGAAATTGCAACATTTCCCCGAGTGTGGTGCGAATAAGGGTTTCGTCAGAACGGTAAACAGAACGCACGATGGCCACCGGGGTAGAGGGCGATCGCCATTGGAGAAAAATCTGCTGGGCTTGCTCGATTAATTCCGTGCGTTTTTGGGATTTGGGGTTATAGAGGGCGGTGACAAAATCAGCTTGGGCGGCGGCGGTTAAGCGCTGCAGAATTTTATCCCGGGGAGTTAATAAGTCACTCAAACTAATGGCGCAAAAATCGTGCATTAAGGGGGCCCCGACCTTGGCCGCCGCTGCTTGAAAGGCACTAATGCCGGGAAACACCGCCACGGCGGGCGTTTGGCCGTCCCAACCACATTTCTGCAATTCCTCCAACACCAACCCGGCCATGCCATAAATGCCACAGTCTCCCGACGATAACACCGCCACCGTCAACCCCCATTGGGCTAGGGCGATCGCCCGCTGACACCGTTGTCGCTCTTGGGTGAGGGGATAGGTTTCGCAAATTTGACCGGGGCGCTGCAGGGGTTTGATTAAATCCAGATATAAACCATAGCCAATTAAAACATCGGCTTGCCGGATGGCGGCGCGAGCGGCTGGGGACAATTGGCTTAATGCCCCAGGTCCGGTGCCCACCAACCAGAGTTTCCCCGCTCTGCCAATGTAGTCTTGCGCGGCCTGGGCGATCGCCACGGTGACCGCTTGCTTATCTTGCTTGATAACCTGTTTTTGAACAATTAACTGACTCGTTTTTCCGTACTTTTTGGCCGCCATTAGGGCTGCGGCCTCGGCCACACTCGGGGTGCCCACTGCCGCTGCTACCACCGTCGATGGATTGGGGACAGGTTGGGTGTTTAATTGGTCAGCCCTGAAGGTGACAAAGGGCCACTGGTAGGTTGCGGCTAATGCCAATAATCCCTCTTCATCCTCCTTTAAAGCCACACTGGCGATACCGGCGATCGCCAAGGGACTTAAATTCTGGGCCTGCAACACCTGGTGTAACGCCTGGTCAATCAAGGTAAAACTGGCACCCCGTACACAACCGATGCCCACCCACAACAACCGGGGATGCCAGCTCACGGTCGGACGGGTTGGGGTCGGTAATGTGGCCTGGGTCGTGATCCAAACCGTTGCAGCAGCAGGGGTTGCCGCGTCAAAAACCCACCCATGTCCCCCTGGTAAATGCTCCCGCCATAGGGTTGTCCCACATTCTTGCTGGATTTGCACGGGCTGTTGCTTGGCTAAAGCCCCACTTACCCCTGTCCAATCGCCGGCCCCCCGCTGCCAGCCAAAGGGATTACCCAGTTGATCCACAGCCACTTGCCCTAAGCCGTTGGCACTACCGGTGAGGATGGCCGCCCCCCCCAACTGATCTGCGATCAGCTGACTCAGTAAGTCGGCCCCGGCCTGATGTCCCCCCAGCAAACTAATCACTGATTGCCCCGTCGAGTCGACGACAACCACCGCTGGATCCGTCTGCTTCTGCCCTAACAAGGGGGCGATTAAGCGCACCACTGCCCCCGTAGCCAGGCTAAAGACAAAGCCCTTGTAATGGTTCCAGCGCTCAGATAATGCCAGGGATAGGGGGCCATCATAGGTGTCGCCCTGATGGGTTAACCCTAATTCCTGGGCCAGGGCAGTGGGAACTAATAACGTTCCCCCCATCTCCTCCACTAATGGCAACAAAATCTGACCCCCTTGGGGCGTGACGGCGATCGCCAGCCAGGGATGAAAATCAGTCAACAAAGAAGCGGTCAATAGTGCCCTCCCGATGGTTTTAACGTTTCCAGATGGTATCATTTGCCTTGTTAATCGTGCTTTTGGGCGATCGCAATGCCCCTGCCCCCATCGATGTTGACACTGCCATCAATGGGTTAACCCT
>JBEAQB010000329.1:0-3158 GCA_041164125.1 Cyanobacteriota bacterium | reverse complement strand
TAATGATTAATCGCAATGGTGGCATAGCCAAGTGGTAAGGCCGAGGTCTGCAAAACCTCTATCCCCCAGTTCGAATCTGGGTGCCACCTTACGAATCATCGGTTTTTCAGACATCGCCCTTCCACCGAGACTGAATTATGAACCGGGATTTTAAGCCAAAATTTAAGCCAGTTAAATCAATGGCTAAAAAGTGGAAACGTTGGAGTCCGGGTTGAACTGCGCGGCAATCGTCTTAGCTTGGTGGCCACTGTCAACAAAAAGCAGCGTCGTTTTTCTACAGGACTGCGAGCAAATCAACAAGGATTAGCAGAAGCCAAAAAGCAAGCCTTAAAACTAGCCGCCGATATTAATGCTGGCGTTGTTGACCAAAATATACCAGCAGAGGAGAATAAGACGGCTAAGGATAAATCGTCAGGTACGTTAACAATAGGGGACGCGATAGAGCTATTTAAAAAGGACTGGAACAGCCGTTATTCGGGCGTTAAACGCGAGGTAACGTGGCGCAAGAACTATCAAGCGGTTTTGAGTCGCCTTCCTTCAGACGCGATCCTGACTGCTGATTTTTTAAAGGAAAGGTTTTGCAATTAACCAAGCCTAATAGTCGTACACGTAAAAAGTTTTGTATGGTGTTAGGGCGTGTCATCAAATAAGCCAACTGGAGAGTGCGAAGTTCTTTGGGGTGGGATAAGAAAAAACGGACAGCCAGGCCCAAAGAGGCTGGTAATGTCCGAAACTGGCTAAGAAGGAATATCGATAGCCAGCCCTATCTAAAAACTATGCAACTATGCCAGCGAATAGAGCAAATCCTAGAGGTGCTGCGCCCAGCCTTTAGCAGAGAAGCAACGTTTCAATGGTTCATCTCAGCAATTCTCATTATGGCTAATGCCTGTGCAAGGGAGGCAAAAGTCATGATGGTGAGAAGGTCTGGAGAGTAAAAGAAGTTGGTAAAATTGAACCCACAAGACCGTTTTCGCTGAACTTACGAGCCTTAACCTGTTATCTCTATTTTGAGATCTGGGACCATCTACTTACCTTCATGCTTGAGGGTCTTGAGCTATCCCTCCCACTCAATACCATTTGATTTTTCAAAATGAGAATTGCTGCATAATGAGAATTGCTGGCTCGTCACAGTAAACTGTGTGCGAGGAAGGGGAATCCCCGCTTGTATCAGTTAAGTAGGTCTCTTCATCAAAATTTTGCCATGCTTGAACAGGATGTTGTCATTGTGGGAGGTGGTTTGGCGGGTTGCCGGGCTGCCCTAGAAATTAAACGTTTTGCCCCCGCTACTAACGTGGCGATCGTGGCCAAAACCCATCCCATCCGTTCCCACTCTGTGGCGGCCCAGGGGGGGATTGCCGCGTCCCTCAAAAATGTTGATCCAGAAGATTCCTGGGAGGCCCACGCCTTCGACACGGTCAAGGGGTCGGATTACCTAGCGGATCAGGATGCGGTGGAAATTCTGACCAAGGATGCCCCGGAAGTGATTATTGAGTTAGAACATTTAGGGGTCCTCTTTTCTCGTCTGCCGGATGGCAAAATTGCCCAACGGGCCTTTGGGGGCCATTCCCACAATCGCACCTGTTACGCCGCCGATAAGACCGGCCATGCCATTCTCCACGAACTGGTGAATAATCTCCGCCGCAATAAGGTGGAAATTTATGAAGAATGGTACGTGATGAAGCTGATCTATGAAGACGGCGAAGCCAAAGGGCTGGTGATGTACGAAATTGCTACCGGACGCATTGAGATTGTGCGGGCCAAAGTGGTGATGTTCGCCACCGGGAGCTATGGCCGGGTGTATAACACCACCTCGAACGATTACGTCTCCACCGGGGATGGGTTAGCCATGTCGGCCCTGGCGGGAATTTCCCTGGAAGATATGGAATTTGTGCAATTTCATCCCACGGGATTGTATCCCGCTGGCGTCTTAATTTCTGAAGCGGTGCGGGGGGAAGGAGCCTATTTAATCAACAGTGAAGGGCGACGCTTTATGGAAGACTATGCCCCTAGTCGGATGGAATTAGCTCCCCGGGATATCACTTCCCGAGCCATCACGTTGGAAATTCGGGCCGGACGGGGTATTCATCCCGATGGCAGTGCTGGCGGTCCCCACGTCTACCTCGATTTACGGCATATGGGGCGGGAAAAAATTATGAGCCGCATTCCCTTTTGTTGGGAAGAAGCTCACCGTTTAGTGGGCATTGATGCAGCAGAAGACCCCATGCTGGTGCGTCCCACCGTCCACTATTGTATGGGGGGGCATTCCGGTGAATACCAATGGGTGAGTGCGGCGTAATGGGGATCAGTTAACCGACGGCTTTTTCACCGCCGGGGAATGTACCTGCGTTTCCGTCCATGGGGGCAATCGATTAGGCAGTAATTCCCTGTTGGAATGTGTGGTCTATGGTCGGCGCACCGGGCGCAGCATTACCGAATACGTCCAACGGCGATCGCTCCCAGAGATTGATGAAATGGCCTATAAAACTGAAGCCAAAAATCGCATTGATCAGCTATTGAGCCAAAACGGGACGATGCGGATTAGTACCCTGCGGCAAGCCTTTCAAGATTGTATGACCAGCCATTGCGGCGTTTTCCGGTCTGAATCCATCATGGCAGAGGGACTCGATCAAATCCAAGCCCTTAAGTCCCAATATCCCCAAATTTTCTTGGATGATAAACAACCCCAATGGAATACGGAAGTGATTGAGGCGCTGGAATTACAAAATATTATAGCCGTGGGGGAATTAATTTTAACCTCGGCCCTCAACCGCCAAGAAAGTCGCGGTTCCCACGCCCGGGAAGATTTTCCCGATCGCCGGGATGATCAGTTTTTAGCCCATACGTTGGCGAGCTTTGACGGGGATCAGGTGAAGGTGAATTACATGCCAGTGGTGATCAATCGCTTTGAGCCAAAGGAGCGAAAATATTGATAAAAACGGCAAGCAGGCTCTCGGCTTTGATGGCGATCGCCGTTCAAAACCAGCAACATCCTTGAAAAACCATTATTCATAAACTGATTGACGGGAGCCGACCTTAATCACTAAAATCATCAATTTTTCATCAGAAATATGGCAAATAATGCGATAGTTGCCGACTCTGTATCGCCATAGACCCAGTTTGTCCCCTTTTAAGGCCTTGCCTAAATCACGCGGTGAAGA
>JBEAQB010000328.1:0-3005 GCA_041164125.1 Cyanobacteriota bacterium | reverse complement strand
GTAGCCCCTGAGTGGGGACCGGCGGGTTTCAACCCGTTTAACCCTGGTGGCGTTGTGGCTCACCACATCGCGGCGGGGATTGTCGGTATTATTGCTGGGCTATTCCACCTGACAGTGCGTCCCCCCGAACGGCTTTATAAAGCTCTACGGATGGGGAATATTGAAACGGTTCTTTCCAGCAGTATTGCTGCGGTTTTCTTTGCGGCGTTTGTAGTCGCCGGAACTATGTGGTACGGCAACGCCACCACCCCCATCGAACTCTTTGGTCCTACCCGTTATCAATGGGATAAAGGCTACTTCCAAGAGGAAATCCAACGTCGGGTTGATAGTCAGGTGGCTGCTGGTGCTTCCTTGTCTGAAGCCTGGGAAAATATCCCTGAAAAACTGGCTTTCTATGACTATGTTGGCAACAGTCCTGCCAAAGGCGGTTTATTCCGTACTGGGGCAATGGTCAGTGGTGACGGTATTGCGCAAGAGTGGTTGGGCCACCCCGTCTTTAAAGATAAAGAAGGGCGCATTTTAGAAGTCCGTCGGATGCCGAACTTCTTTGAAACCTTCCCTGTGATTATGACAGATGAAGAAGGCGTGGTTCGGGCCGATATCCTATTCCGTCGTTCTGAATCGAAGTTTAGTGTCGAACAAACGGGGGTAACGGTTAGCTTCTTCGGTGGTGCGTTGGATGGTCAAACCTTTACCAATGCGTCAGACGTCAAGAAATTCGCCCGTAAGGCCCAATTGGGTGAAGCCTTTGTTTTTGATACCGAAACCTTTAACTCTGACGGGGTTTTCCGGACCTCTCCCCGAGGCTGGTTTACCTTTGGTCACGCTGTCTTTGCACTGCTCTTCTTCTTTGGTCACATCTGGCATGGTTCCCGGACGCTGTTCCGTGACGTCTTTGCGGGTGTTCCCATTGATATGGAAGAACAAGTGGAATGGGGTCTATTCCAAAAAGTGGGTGACAAAACGACCCGTGTTCAAAAAGAAGCCGAGGTTTAAGCACTTGCTGACTTAGGATGGGGGGAATATTTTGTTTGCCCCCGATCGCCGCTGGGCTTAACCATGCTTGAATCAAAGGATAGTTTCCCTGAAGAGGGAGGCTATCCTTTCTTTTCTGTTCTCTTGCAAGGTTGTGGACAAAATGCGCGTCATTCTGTGCGGTTACTATGGCCAAGATAATGCGGGGGATGAAGCCTTGTTGGTATCATTGCTGCAATTACTGCCCACTCATGTAGAACCGATCGCCTTGTCGGCGAACCCGAGGGTAACAGCGGAACGATATGGCATTGCCGCTTGTGCCAATCGAGATTGGGGGCAGATTTGGCGGGTCATGCGTTCCGCCGATGGCTTTATTTGGGGCGGGGGGAGTTTAATACAGGATGTGACTAGTGTCACCAGTCCCCTGTATTACGCTGGATTAATGGGGTTAGCCCAATGGTTAGGGTTAAAAACCATCGCCTGGGCCCAGGGGATTGGTCCCCTGCGGCGATCGCCCCTTAGATGGTTAACCCGTCAGGTATTAAAGGGCTGTGATGGCATCAGTGTCCGGGATCACCTTTCGGCCCAATTACTCCAGCAATGGGGATTAACCCCCCGACTCGCACCGGATCCCGTTTGGTTATTGCAGGCTCGTTCTTCCCCTAAGACCCAAGGTGATCGCCCCATTGTGGCTGTGAATTTGCGCCCCCACCCTCTTCTGACGCCGGCGCGTTTAGCGTTACTTACCCAGGCGTTAATAGAGTTTCAACGTCAGACCCAGGTTCATTTACGCTTGATTCCTTTCCAAAAATCCCAGGATTTAGCGATTATGATGGCGATCGCCTCTCAATTACCAGGGGATTATCAACTAATGGAGCGAGAGGACCCCAGGGACTGCAAAGGCCTGTTTAAGGGGGTGCAATTAACCATTGGCATGAGACTACACAGCCTAATTATGGCTGCGGCTGAGGGCAACGCCTGTTTTGCCCTGAGTTATGATCCGAAAGTGAGTCGTCTCATGGCAGAAGTCGGGATAGGGGGCTGGGAACTCGCCGATCTCCCGCAAACAGCGGCAGCAATCAGCCAAACCTGGCAGCAATATTTTCATCACCATCAACCTTTACCCCGGTTACAACGACAACACATTCAGCACCAAACCCAACAACATCAACAACTGCTCACAGAAATTTTGGGTGAGTGAACGCACCGTATTTGGGCAGAACCATGATCACCAATCGACCACAATGGCGCTTGATTCCTTTTCTGTCACTCCCTGGGGCAGAACAAATGGCAATAGATGCTTGGTTGCTGCAGGACTATCTACCCCAAACGGGGCAGTCAATTCTACGGTTTTACGATTGGTGTCCCGCTGGCATCTCCTTAGGCCGCTTTCAAAAATCATGGCCTGAAGAATGGGGCGAGTTAACTTGGCAAACACAGCCATTGGATTTAGTCAAAAGACCCACGGGGGGAAGAGCCGTGTTACACCAGGGCAGTTTAACCTATAGCCTGGTGATGCCTAGGGGCAAAACCAAGCGCCAAGCACTTTATCCCTGCATTTGTCAGTTTTTAATTCATGCTTGGCAACAATTGGGCGTTGAGTTGATTTTTGGTGACGCGGGGCGGGGCTATATTCACAACCCTAGTTGTTTTAACACCTCGACGGCGGCGGATTTGGTGACCCATATTGGCAGTAAGTTGATTGGTAGTGCCCAACGTCAAACCCACACCGGACTGTTGCAACATGGCTCAATGGTCTGGACTGCCGATCGCCATTTATTCGCGCAGGTTTTTCAGCAACCGGTCCCTTGGCAAAGCAACTTGGCAACATTAACTGGAAATTTACCCATATCTCACATCTTGCCAATATTGGAAGCCGCTGCCGCTGAGCATTTTCAGTGTGAATTACGCCCTCAACCATTGACGGATCAAGAATGGACGGCGATCGTCCCTTATATCAATGAATATCGGGTTGGTAAAATCTCCTAGCAGACGCCTAAAATCCTTATAAGTAGACGGGTGTTGAAAAT
>JBEAQB010000327.1:0-14372 GCA_041164125.1 Cyanobacteriota bacterium | reverse complement strand
GGTACTGGTTTTGGTAACGTGCGAAATCTAACGGTTCTTGCTGTTGAGGTCGCCGAAACTAGGACTTTTGGCAGAATTTGCAATACTGGCAACCAACAACTACAGGTTAAATCATTGAAGTTTGAACTCGAAGACTTGGCTAACCCCAAAAAGGGGGAGAGTTTAGAGACTCAATCAGTCAACTTTCGTGATCCGTATTATGTTGAACCAGGACAGCAGTTTGAATTTGAGGGAAGTCGCCTCGCGTTGCGCGGTCGTGTTCCTGGGCAGGTGACGGTCAAACTGGTTGATTGGAATTAATCACAATGATTTTCATCCAGCTTGCGTTAACCAATCAGCCGTTTTGGGCAACGACAACGCTGGCGGTCCACCAAGCAACTTGAGCCTTACAACAGCTTTTCTAAGCCGTAAACCAAGGTTTTCAAGTTAATGACCTGGCGGATGCCTAATAAGACCCCCGGCATATAGCAGGTGCGATCTGTTGTGTCGTGGCGGAGGGTATAAAGTTGACCAGGGGAACCAAACAACACTTCCTGGTGGGCAATTAAACCGGGTAAGCGTACACTATGAATGGGAATATGTCCTGGGGCGAGTCCCCCCTTTGCCCCCGTAATGGTTTCCGTTTCCGTAACTTCGGCCGGGTTAAAACTTTTACCCGTTGCCGCTAACATCTGGGCAGTTTTAATTGCTGTACCACTGGGGGCATCGGCTTTCTGATTGTGATGTAGCTCAATAATTTCTACATGGTCAAAATATTGAGACGCTTGCACTGCGGCCTGTTGCATTAATAACACCCCGATGGCAAAGTTGGGGGCAACCAAGCAGCCAGTGCTGGCTTTTTCCGCAAAATCCGATAGGTCCTGAATTTGCTCCATCGACAACCCGGTGGTGCCTACCACCGGTCGCACCCCATAGGCGATCGCCGAGCGGACATTGTCGTAGACACTATCGGGATGGGTAAAATCCACCATCACCCCTTGAATTTTTTCCTGGGTCGCCAACACCAAGACACTTTGTAAATCGCTTAAAATAGGGACTTCCAACGCCCCTATCCCAATCACCTCGCCGATATCTTGCCCCTGTAATTCTGGCTGGGGATCCACAGCGCCCACAAGGATCATATCCTCTGCCTGAGCGACGGCTTTTACCACTTCCCGTCCCATTTTTCCCAACGCCCCATTGACGACGACAGGGATCGTGTTTTCGTTTGCCATAGAGCCTCGTAAAATTGCCGAATCTGCTTATTGCTTTAATTATTGTTGAGCAAAGCCTCACAGGGGGCAACTACTCCACCGGTTTTTTCCCGGGTTTCGTTTCAGGCCGAGCTTGGGCAAAGGATCGTTGCCAGCGTGACCGGGCACAGGCTCGACAGCAGGACCAGCGCTCCAGTTCAGCGTCGGACACCGGGCTATGACATTGGGGACAGTCTGCCAAGAGCGGCGATCGCCGTTCGAGGGTGTGGAGCCAACGGGTTAAGGCAGCGTTGACAGTCTGGGGGGGCGCTTGGGGGGGGGCCGGGGGAACTTCCGGCTTGGGACGCTGGGGTTGGCCTGATAAAGGCTGAACCGTTGCGGTCAAGGGACGTTGATGCCAATCAAGCGCAGAAAACCTCAACGCCTGTAAGTCTGCTTCGGACAGTTCGCGGAGTGCCTGATTTAATTGTTCGAGTAAACTTACCCGTTGTAACTGTAAATTTTGCGCTAACGCTGGAGAAATAACGGCGATCGTTAAAACCCCCCGCCGGATCCCAAGGGGACGAGTAAGACTGCGTAAAGGCGGCTCAAGGACCTTTTCCCAGGCGACCTGTACCCGTTGATAACGTCGGAGCGCTTCCCACCCCGGTTGTCGCTGGAGATGACTCAACAAACTTCCTAAACTGTGCAGCTGCATTCGATTTCTCCTGAGCCGTTGATAGCCCCCTAGCCCCCGCCTGGATCCTCTGCAAATCCCAGCCCGAAATAGGGTAGAGTAGGCAAGGTAGCATGATTCCAGTGCCCAACTCACTTAAATAATTTCGTCTTTTGATAGTAAGGAGCTTTTATGTTAACCCTTAAAATTGCTGTTTATATTGTTGTTGGTCTGTTTATTTCCCTATTTATTTTTGGCTTCCTATCCAGCGATCCTACCCGGAACCCTGGCCGTAAGGACTTTGAATAATTTTACGGTCTTGCTGAGGGGGGCGAGGAACAAGGCAACTCAGTTCCCCGAGGACTGCTGACGAAAAAAGCAGTAAGCAGTGCCAATGGTAGAGCAATATCAAAGCCTGACCCCCACGAGAGACGGGATTTGTCTTTGAGGGGGAAACATCTGCCGGCCCCTTGCGTCCCAATCATTAATCAGCTTTCTACTTCAATCTGATGCGAGCGAACGAGAGTTGTCGACGACTCGTCAAACCGCTGGACTCGTTTATGCCCTATCGCCAGACTGCAAGACGCGCTATTTTGGGGGATAAAAACCATGCCTTGGGTAGGAAGTGCCTTACTTGCTTTTGCAGGGAGACGTCGCCCATAACTGGATTGTAAGCCCAGTCATAACCGTTGCCATTGTTGGCATTCAATTTGTCGATGTAGATGCCTCCTATTGTTTCTCCGCCACCACCGCCAGTCCCTATCGAAGTTATCAGTCCGAAGGGTACTGAACGTAGCGAGGTGGTTGATTTAACGCCAACCCTTTCTGTCAACTCTTCCCCAACGCCGGCAACGTTCCGGTCAGCGACCCCACCGATCGCCCCCCTCTCTCGGGCTGAGGGTCTACCGCTGGGGTCGTCCTGGCCAAATTTTCTTGACCAACCCCCCTCTCGTCCTAACCGTCTTCCCACAGACATTGCGGTTATCCCAGCGGTAGAGCAGGCGCCATTTCCCAATCTTCACCCCGTTGAGGCCCCTCATCGCGGCACGAAGCCGGCAGAGCATTCATTACCCTTACCGGGGGCTAAGCGTCTGGTGAGTCAGTCCCGCGATGGTGAAGTGCAGGAATTCATGCTGACTCCCGCCGCCCCTGGTGCGACCGCCTCTCCCCCCAACGCCGAGACCGACGCGACTGCCCCAGCCACTGAACCGGTAATACCGCCGGAAGTGGTGGAACTGATTGCCGATCGCCAAGAATTTGATAGTGAACAACAGGTCGTCACCGCGACGGGAAATGTGACCATGCGGTTTGCGAATGGTATTCTGCTAGCGGATCGCCTGCGGGTGAATTTACCGGATCGCTTTGCCGTCGCCGAGGGCAATGTCACCCTCAAACGGGGGCAACAAATTTTACAAGGCCAACGGTTTGAATACTTTTTTGTGCTCGATAAAGGGGTTATTTACGATGCCAACGGCGCCATTTACCAACCGAGTACCGCCCGTGATTTAACCCCTAGCTTACCAACCGATGCTGGCAATGCCCTAATCCCCACCCAAACCCTTAATGAACGGCTGGCGGTGAACCAACCCCTCAGTAACGTTGTAGGTCAAGAGGGATTAACCACCTCTGTCGGGGCCAGTCGACCGGGGGCCACCAGTGCCAGTCAAGCCACCACGGGCGGCCAGGTCAACCGTTTACGGTTTCAGGCCCAACAGGTAGACTTCGACGCGGAGGGCTGGACGGCCAAAAAAGTTCGCATTACCAATGATCCCTTTTCTCCCCCTGAACTCGAAGTCCAGGCAGAAACCGCCGATTACTACAACATTGCGCCCCAAGTTGATGAGGTCAAGCTAAGCGGTTCCCGGGTGTTATTAGACCAAAAAACATCTTTGCCCTTCCAAGACCGCCTCACCATTGATCGCCGCGATCGCCAACCAGGGGTGTTGAGTGTCGGCTATGACGGTGAGGACCGGGGGGGGCTGTACCTCCAAGCCGGTTTCACCCCCATTGACACCAATACGGTGCGGTTACAGGTCAAACCCCAGTATCTTTTGCAAAAGGTGGCATTCCCCGACGCCTTCCCCGAAGCGAACCAAAGCGACTCGGAGGTCTGCGCCTTTTGCCCTGCAGCCTTTGGCTTAATGACTGAACTTGACGCCAATTTCGGCGATCGTACGAGCCTGCGAAACACCTTGAACTTTTCCAACTTGAACCTAGGGGAAATTGACACCTCACTTAGGGCCATGGTCGCCTTACAAAATAAATTAGGGACCTTGGATAATCCTTACGATTTGCGTCTGGAATACAATTATCGCGAACGATTGTACAATGGCTCCTTGGGATTTCAAACCGTTAACAGTAGTGTGGGGGCGATTCTCGTTTCTCCCACCATCAATCTCGGGGACCCCAGCTTACAACTTAGCTACCAGGCTTCCATCCAAAATGTTCAGGCTGATACCGATCGCCCCGAACTCATTGATCCCAACAGCGGCGATACCCTCACCACCTTGATGCGGTATCAGGGGGCCGTCGCCCTCAACAAATTTTTCCTACTGTGGTCTGGTCAACCTCTCCCTTCAGAACCTGACAAAGGACTCCGCTATACCCCTAATCCAGTGGTACCCTATCTGGGGTTAAGCACCGGTGTGACGGGGGTAGCCAGCTATTATAGCGATGGCACCACCCAACCCTCTTTAACAGGAACAGTCGGACTATTTGGTCAGGTGGGACATTTCTCGCGTCCCTATTTCGACTACACCGGCTTTAACATTGCCTATTCCCAAGGGATTCGTGGCGATGCATCTCCGTTCCTCTTTGACCGCTTTGCCGACACCCAAGTGCTCAGCCTGGGGCTTACCCAACAGGTTTATGGTCCCCTACGCCTGGGTGTGCAGAGTGCCTATAGCATTACGACCAACAGCGAAATTAGTACGGACTACTTTTTAGAATATAGTCGCCGTACCTATAATTTACAAATCCGTTACAATCCCCAACTCCAAGTCGGGTCATTAAACCTTCGCATTAGTGATTTCAATTGGAACGGCAATCCAGGGACGTTTGAAGGCAGTAATATTCGCCCTGTTATTCAGGGGGTTCCCCGGTAATTTTCGCAGTGGGATAGCACCGACTGGGATCGAGCCAACGTAAAATTTCCGCTTGTAACCGCTGTAAATCCTGGGAAAGCGTACTTTTTAACCACTGCCCCACCGCATCTAGGGGGGAAAATTCTTCTCCCGTATCCCATTGAATGTCTTGACCGAGGGGAGTCAGGTGATTTCCCGGTAAGGGGCAGTAAGTGACCAAGTCGGCAGTTTGCTGGTTTAAAATCGGGCGTAAACTCAGGGTCTGATCAATGTCGTCGTTGGCAAATTTGACCAACAAATTACGGCGAATCTGGTACTGCTGAGCGATTAACTGATTTGTTTCTTCTGGAGAGGGGGTAAACTCAAAATTCATGTCAATTTGCCAGTTAAATTGTTTTAACTGTTTCTGCATCCCCAGTAACCATTTGTCGAGTTGGAGTTGAGCCAATTGTTCACCGAAGGGAATGGCTTGTTTGACGGGATAGTTATTGTAGGCAATTAAAATATTCCCGGAGCGCTCGACGTCGTATAAACTGCCGATTAAAAGGTGTAGCTTACACCCCAGACTATGGCCCAAACCATAGGTCGGTAGGAATCCCCCGGGAATGTCATGGCGGCGATGTAATCGTTCAATAACAGTGTCAAAGCGATTGAGAACGGTGCGGGCAATCGCTGTATGGTCAAAGGTATTTAAAAAAGGGGTCGCTACCACCACATAGCCGGCTTGCCCCAACTCCGTTAACAGCCAGCGATAGGCCACATTCGGCGCAGTGCCGACAAATGCCCCTCCCAGAAAATGCACTATCGCAGTCGGCTGGGGGGGGACTAAGACCCAACTACCGGACATTTCGCGCCATTCCATCATGGCATTCTGCTCCTATTTGAATCAATCGGCTGCAAGGGACGGCTTTATTCTATCTGGATTCTGTTAGGGTTGCTGGTGTCAACGCTAGTGGGCAAACTCTTCGTCAGCAGATGTTTCAATGGGGATAATCTCCAAGGTTTGATTCACGGATAATCCCAATGCTTCGGCTTGTCCCGCCTTTAATTCCAACACCTGATCAACTTCCGTTAAAGGACCATAAAGGGGACAAGGATCCTCCTTGCACGGTGGCACATTGACAATGATCCGTTTAATTTGTCCCTGCCGCAAAAAAATCATATCGAGGGGGATGAGGGTATTTTTCATCCAAAAGCGAGCAATCCTTGGCTCTTCAAAGTGAAACAACATCCCCCGATCGCCGGGGAGTTCTGTGCGAAACATTAACCCTTGAGCTTTTGTTTCTGGCGTTTTGGCAACCTCTAATAAAATATCCGTTGCGCCAATAGTCACTCGGGCCGTCAGGGGTAAAGGAGACACTACAGGCCGGGGAGGTGAGGAAACCCCTGGCGTACAACCGATGATCGCCCCGAGCACGAGGCCAATACTGGTGAGTTGTCCTAAACGTTGCCAGTACACATTGCTCGTCAGTAATCGTCTCAGCATGAACTCACTGGATTATGGGACAGAAATGATTGACATGGTAGAGTGGCTGTGCCCATCTGAACATAACGCTAACCTCCCGATGGTTGCAGACGCTATCCATTGGTTTGTCCTTGGGCTACGGGTAACGCCCCTTGCATTTTGCCAAACCAGTCAATTAAGTTCATCATTTGCTGGGGGGGCTTTAACACACCTAAGCCGCGCACAATCACTTTTTTGGGGCTGTACACAAAGCGGGACTGTAAATGGTTGGGTAGGTTTTCTGCCAAGAGTTTCCAGGCCGGTTCCTCCATCGGTGTTTCCAAGACCACATTTTGCTTACCTTCTAATTTAATACGAGAAAAACCCAGGGATTTGGCTAGGTGCTTTAACTCGACAATTTTAAATAATTGTTCCACCGGACTTGGCAGGGTGCCATAGCGATCGCCCCAATCCGCCGCAATTTGGCTTAATTCCTGGGACGATTCAATACCGGTAATGCGGCGATAAGCAGCCATTTTTTCCTCCAAATCAGGAATATAGTCACTGGGAATGAATGCTGTTAATACCAAGTCAATTTGGGTATCTTCCACCTTGGGAATTTCCTGCCCTTGGATTTCTCGAATCGCCTCCTGCAACATCTCCATATAAAATTCATAACCGATCGCCTCCATTTGCCCGGACTGTTCCGCCCCTAATAGATTGCCAACCCCCCGAATCTCCATGTCTCGGGTGGCTAACTGATAGCCCGAGCCCAATTGACTAAACTCTTGCAACGCCCGCAACCGCAGTCGCGCCTTATCCGTGAGGGTTTTCTGATGGGGGTAGAGCAACCAGGCGTGAGCTTGAATCCCTGAGCGCCCCACCCGTCCCCGCAGTTGATACAGTTGCGCGAGACCGAATTTCTGGGCGTCTTCGACAATGATTGTATTCACCCGGGGAATGTCTAAACCAGCCTCAATAATGGTGGTACAAACGAGAATATCCGCCTCGCCGTTATTAAATGCCAACATGGTACTTTCTAGTTCCGACTCGTCCATTTGCCCATGGCCGATGGCGATGCGGGCGTTGGGCACCATCTGGCGCAGTTGTCCCCCCAATTCTTCAATGCCTTCAATGCGCGGTACAACATAAAAAACCTGACCGCCCCGGTCTAACTCATTACTAATAGCAGAGCGAATGGCTTCAGGATTATAGGGAGATAAATGGGTTTTAATCGGCCGGCGGGAGGGGGGAGGGGTGGTAATCAAACTCATTTCCCGAATGCCGGACAGGGACATGTACAAGGTTCTGGGAATGGGGGTGGCCGTGAGGGTTAACACATCCACTTCTGTTTTGAGGGTCTTAATTTTTTCCTTTTGATTGACCCCAAACCGCTGCTCTTCATCAATGACCAAGAGTCCCAAATCCTTAAACTTCACCGACGCCCCCAAGATTTGCTGCGTTCCTACGACAATATCCAATTCGCCGCTGTTTAATTTTGCGAGGATTTCCTTTTTTTCCGATGCTGTCCGGAAACGATTCAGCAGTCCAATGGTGATGGGATAAGGGGCAAACCGTTCCTTGAGGGTGTGATAGTGTTGTTGGGTTAAAACTGTTGTTGGCGCCAATAAAGCCACCTGTTTATGGCCGGCCGTCACCGCTTTAAAAATGGCCCGCACCGCCACCTCCGTTTTGCCAAAGCCGACATCCCCGCACACTAAACGATCCATTGGGCGATCGCCTTCTAGATCTCTTTTGACGTCCTGTACCGCTTTAAGTTGATCGGGGGTAGGTTGATAGGGGAAGGAATCTTCTAGTTCCGTTTGCCAGGGTGTATCAGAGGGAAACGCATAGCCGACTTGTTTAGCCCGTTTGGCGTAGAGATTTAATAAATCCACCGCCAATTTCTTAATCGCTTTGCGGGCTCTATTTTTAGTAGCCTCCCACACCTTGCCCCCCATCTTATGCAGTTCGGGGGGACGAGTGCCTGTATGACGAAAGCGGGAAAGACTATCCAAACTATCCGCCGGCACCCGTAAAATGCCATCCGCATATTGAATCACCAAATATTCCCGGGTTGCTAAAGATTCTAGCTTGAGAAACTTACCAATGCCGTGGCTTTTATGTACCACATAATCCCCGGGAGACAGCTTATGAATATCAACTTGTTTTGACGCAGCTCGCCGACGTTTTCTGACATATTCCGGCGTTGCCAACGCATGTTGCCCAAATAACTCCCGGTCTGTGACCAAAACAACCCGAAACGTCGGTAAAATCACCCCTTCTAGTTCCGCCATGCCGGCATACTTTAACGCCACTCCGGTACGCTGAATTTGGCTTTTTTCAATCGCTGGATAATCACGGGGATTGGCAATAAATTGGGCTGGGTAGTCATGTTCTTGCAATAAAGACACCGTGCGACTGGGTTGGGCTGAGACAATCCAGGTGGCGTACTGATTTAAACTTAACCCCGAGTAGATTTCCCGTTTGCCCCGCAAAACCTCCGCCAGCTTGGCAAACTGATGGGGCATGGTGGGGATAGGACGGGCGGAAATATCTAAGCTGTCTGCCTGCGCTTCATGAATTTCTGACAGGGTAATGCAGTTAAAGTTTGCCTGAAGGTGCTTGGTTAGTGTGGCAAACGGTTGATGTAAGGTCGGTAAATGGGGCAGGTGTAAAGATCGCCAATCTTGGGCTGCCATCTCATACCAGCGTTCACTATGACCTGTACACTGGTCGATTTCGTCCAAGACACAGAGGGTATCCGTCGGCACATAGTCTAATAGACTGGCCGGTTGCTCAAACGCCAATCCTAAAAACCGTTGTCGTCCTTCCTGCCCAAAGATGCCCTCCGTTTCAACATCCTCCCCCCAGGCGGTGAGATCAATGCTTTGCTCGGCCAGGACCGCATTGATCATTAAATCAAAACTGGTCGGTGTTAACGTCAGTGCCGGTAAAGGGTCTAAGGAACGCTGCGTTGCCGGATCAAATTCCCGTACCGTTTCCAATTCATCCCCAAACCATTCCAAGCGGGCCGGTAGTTCTGCCGACACCGGAAAAATATCGACGATATCGCCACGTCGACTCCATTGCCCCTCCGTTTCTACACTACTCACCCGTTCATAGCCCAATCTAGCCAGGGTCAGGTCAAGGGTTTTACTGTCAATTTCTGTTCCCTTGTGTACCGTTAAACAGTACTCCCGGAACGTTTCTAGGGGGGGAAGATGGGGCTGTAATCCCTTCTCCGTGGTCACCATGGCTTTCCCCTGAACCGTTGTGCCCTGACTGAGTTCCGCCAGTAGCTGCATTTGTCCCCAGACCATTTCCGACTCACGACGGCCGGTTTCATAGGGTGAGGCTTCTGAGGTGGGGTAAAAATTAACTGTTTGCCATCCCATCAACTCCAACTGGGCCGTCCAGCGCCCAGCTTCTTCCAACGTAGCCGTCACCACTAACAGATTTTGGTTTAACGACTGCGCGATGCTCGACGTAATTAATCCTTTGGGTAAGCGGGGTAAACCACTTAAACGTAACTGACGCCGTTGGGTTAGTTTTTGCCGCAGTTCCTTACTCAGGGGGAGGTTTTGTAAATGTCGAATCAGGGAAGAAAAGGTCATATGCTCAAAGACGCAGATCTCATCAAATTGATGGTGAACGACCCACACCGTATCCAAGGTCACGGCATGGGTTTCCTATCCAGAAACTCGCTGGGCCATCAAGGTCCCAAGACTTTTAGGACCCAGTCTTACAGTTTGACATACGGCGTTCCACAAAAATGTTACCCCTGGCAGACCTGTTTGAGGGTCGAGAAAAACTCGGGATAGGAAATCGCAGCGGCCTGCGCACGCTGGAGTGTGGTGCCCCCCCGACTCCCTAACGCGGCGATCGCCAGACTCATGGCAATGCGATGATCGGTCAAGCTATCGACGGTGGCGCCTTGTAAGGGCAGACCCCCTTGAATTTCCAGCCCATCTTCAAATTCTGTTATTTTTGCCCCCAGTTTCCCCAACTCTGAGGCGATCGCCGCTAAGCGGTCACTTTCTTTCACCCGTAGTTCTGCCGCATTTTCGATACGGGTGGTGCCTGTGGCAAAGGCAGCCGCTACTGCCAGAATGGGAATTTCGTCAATTAACCGGGGAATAATGGCACCGCCAAAAGTACAGCCTTGGAGTTGACTGGCCTTGACCCGTAGGTCAGCGACGGGTTCCCCCGTAACAATACGTTCATGTTCGGTTGTAATGTCAGCGCCCATTTGTTGTAACACTTCTAACACACCGGTGCGCGTGGGATTCATGCCCACATTTTCCACCACCAGTTCAGACCCCGGCAAAATGGCAGCGGCCACTAACCAAAAGGCCGCTGAACTAATATCCCCTGGCACAACGACCGATTGCCCCACTAAGCGGGCCGGACCATGGATTGTGACACTGTGGGTGGCAGGATCACGGGTTAAGTGAGCCCCAAAAGCTTGCAACATTCGTTCGCTATGGTCGCGGGACAAAACGGGTTCAGTGACGGTCGTTGCGCCGTTGGTCGTTAAACCCGCTAATAAGAGACAGGACTTTACTTGGGCTGAGGCAATGGGGGAATGGTAGTGGATCCCGTTCAAGCGCTTTCCCTGGACGGCGATCGGGGCAAATTTGTTCTGGGACCGTCCCCAGATCTGAGCCCCCATCTGTTGTAATGGCTGAATGACCCGGGACATGGGGCGATGTCGCAGGGAATCATCGCCGGTAACGGTGAAAAAGCAATCGGGCTGACCGGCCAAGAGTCCCAACATTAAGCGCAGGGTCGTGCCGGAATTGCCGGCGTCTAACACGGTGGTCGGTTCTTGCAATTGTCCGAGACCCCGTCCCCGGACAATGACTTTTTCCGTATTGAGAGGACTAATCTCCGCCCCCATGGCCCGAAAACAGGCGGCCGTGCTACGGGGATCTTCTCCTAATAACAACCCCTCAATCACGGTTTCCCCCTCGGCGATCGCCCCTAACATTAAAGCGCGATGGGAAATCGATTTATCGCCAGGGACACGAATCCGCCCCGTTAAACTGACCCCCTGGGAGGGGGGATTAACCGTTAAGGTCTGGGAGTTAGTCTGGCGATCAAGGGATAAAAAAGACATAGGACGCTAGCAAAAACTGAAAAGGGTGTCGCACAGGATCAAGCGCCAAGCAAGCAATAAAGGGATCGTTAACGTTGGCAGCACCAAACATTGTCCCACTTGGCGCAGGCCAATCAACAAAATTGTCGTGGGGATCCGGATAGGGCGGCGCTCCCATCCCTAGGTGTTTTAGGCCCTTTTAACCCAGAATGGCGATCGCCTGGGACAATCACGTTGACCCCGATTCATCTCAGCCAAAACAACTCCCAAGACGGCGGAAAAATTGTGATATGTTAGGGAGCATGGAAACTAGGGGAGGCCAGGGAAATCGGGTGTCAACACCGAAAATTTTAGCAGTCGTTAATGGCAAAGGGGGGGTCGGAAAAACCACCACAGCGGTTAACCTCGCCGCGATTCTTGCCGAAACCCTATCGGTTTTGCTGGTAGACGCTGATCCCCAGGGGTCTGCCAGTTGGTGGGTTGAACGCAGTAAACAGGGTATGCCCTTTGACCTCAGCCAAGAAAGCAATCCTAAAATCCTGCAAAATCTCCACCAAGCCCATACCTATCAAGTCATTGTGGTGGATACTCCCCCGGCCCTGCGGTCCGAGGCCCTGAAAACAGTGATTGGTCTAGCGGACTATTTGGTGCTGCCGACTCCCCCGGCCCCGATGGATTTGACTGCCCTCATTGAAACAGTGCGCACCGCCGTCATGCCCTTAAAGGTTGCCCATCGAGTCCTGTTAACGAAAGTAGATTCCCGCAGTCTTAATGAAACCCTAGACGCGCAAAACACGTTATTGGAATTGGGCATTCCTGCCTGTCATGCCTTTGTGCGGAGCTATAAAGCCCATGAGCGTTCAGTCTTAGATGGGGTTGCCATCACCGATTGGAAGGGGAAACAGGCCAAGGAGGCCCAATCGGACTACCGACGGGTGGCGGAAGAATTATTACGAGAATTAACCTAATTTTGGCTCACTCATTGTTCACCCATTTAGACCCCCAATGCCATGACAAAAAAAAGTTTATCAGACCTACTCAGAGAAGAAGCACAGGAGTCCCCGGTCTCTCCATCCCCTACCCCGGTCAGGACTGATGTGTCCTCGGGAACGGAAACAGACGATCTAGTTCATACCTCTGCCGACTTAAGTCAGTTACAGCGCCAACTTAGCCAAGCTCAGGCCCAGGTAGAGCGTCTTAACGCTGCTTTACAAGCGGAAAAACGCCAAGGACAAGACCTGACAAAACAATTAGATGCCTGCCAAAAGACGGATAAAAAGCAGGTTAAGGCCCTAGAGACAGCCCAAACAACCATCAAAACCCTCGAACACAATCTTCAACAAGAACAAGCCCAGGTCAAAAGCCTACGGGAAAACTTACAAGTGGTAGAGCAGCTGCAAGCCGAGCTAGAGACGAAAAAAGGCTTGATCGGGAAACTTTACAGCAAAATTCAAGAGATGGAAAATAGCCTAGCGTCAACCCCGTCTCCAGCCCCCCTCGCACTCCGTCCGCCGGCAATGCCCAGTCGCTACATCGCACCAGAACAGCCTCCCAGCTATTTAAGTGATGAAGATATTGGCTGGTTTGACTAAGTTCCTAGGGCGATCGTTTAATGAGGGGATGTTGTGTCGAGCCTGATTCAGTCCCTGTCTTGACCTTCGCTAACCCTCAGCTGCTCACTTTACCCCCTCAGAGGAAGATAATGCGCATTTTGGTCACCGGCGGAGCAGGATTCATTGGCTCCCACTTAATCGATCGCCTGATGGAACAAGGGCACGAAGTCCTGTGTTTGGATAACTTTTACACCGGCACGAAACGAAATATTGCCCAATGGCTAGGCAATCCCCACTTTGAATTGATTCGCCACGACGTCACTGAACCCATCCGCCTAGAAGTCGATCAGGTTTATCATCTCGCCTGTCCGGCCTCCCCAGTACATTACCAATTCAATCCCGTTAAAACCATCAAAACCAATGTGATGGGCACGTTATACATGTTGGGGTTAGCGAAACGCGTCAAGGCCAGATTTTTGCTGGCTTCAACGTCAGAGGTCTACGGCGATCCCGATGTTCACCCCCAACCGGAAAGCTATCGCGGTAATGTCAATACAATTGGTCCGCGCGCCTGTTATGACGAAGGGAAGCGGGTGGCAGAAACCCTGGCATTTGAATACCATCGCGAACATGGCGTTGATATTCGGGTGGCCCGCATCTTTAACACCTACGGGCCGCGTATGTTGGAAAACGATGGCCGAGTAGTTAGTAATTTTATTGTCCAAGCCCTACGGGGCGAACCGTTAACCGTCTTTGGGGATGGTTCCCAAACCCGTAGTTTTTGTTATGTGTCAGATTTAGTCGAGGGCTTGATGCGCTTGATGAATGGCGATCAGACGGGCCCCATTAATTTGGGGAATCCTGGGGAATATACCATTTTAGAATTGGCGCAGAAAATCCAAAATCGGATTAATCCCGATGCAGCATTAATTTACAAGCCGCTGCCGGAGGATGATCCCAAACAACGACAACCGGATATTACCCTGGCCAAAACCCACCTACATTGGCACCCCACCATTCCCTTAGATCAAGGACTAGATCTAGCGATCGCCGATTTTAAGGCGCGGCATCAGGCCCAATAAACGTGGGCATACCAAAATAATGTACGGGGCGATCGCCGTTAGGTGAGTTAGTGGCGATCGCCTCAAATTCCCTAAATCGACAAGCAAGGGCCATTCT
Source organism: Cyanobacteriota bacterium (assembly GCA_041164125.1). Classification (GTDB taxonomy): domain Bacteria; phylum Cyanobacteriota; class Cyanobacteriia; order Cyanobacteriales; family Microcystaceae; genus Synechocystis. Next base: position 164 of record JBEAQB010000327.1, on the reverse strand, counting down.
AAGAAGTACCAACAAATCCAAAAACCTTTGCCAATCCCCCCAACACCGCTACCAATAAGCCAATCAATACGCCACGACTAATAAATTCTTGATTGTCAATTCGTCTTCCTAACCCGTCTACCTTTTCCTCCAGACGGGCTTGCCCCACCTTCAGATCTGTGACG
>JBEAQB010000326.1:0-5996 GCA_041164125.1 Cyanobacteriota bacterium | reverse complement strand
CTGGTTAATTGTTAAAAATAATGAAGAGACTGTCTTTAGCATTGAAGCGGTTTATGAAGAGCTGACAAATAGTACTGATTCTTTATCAACTTGGGCTAAATCAAACAAAGATAACTTTTTTCTACCTCCCAATCCCCCAATGCTCTCAGTATTTCCACAAGTTAGTCAATGGGCAATGGATCCAAACAATCAATACACCAATGGGGCACGGGAAGAATTTTTAGATGTTGCTGACTATTTTTTAGTTTGCTATGCTCTAGCTAATAACATGACTTTAGTAACTCATGAAAGATTAGCGGCTAATATCACAAAAAGAATAAAGATACCCAATGTTTGTGTAGATTTTCAGATTCCTTACATGGGTCCTTTTGAAATGCTACGACAAGAGCAGGCGAGCTTTATTTTAGGTTGATGTTTTTAAAAATTTGTAAATCCTTATTTTGCTATATTTCAATCTGGTAAATAATCAAGATCCAAAATTTGCTCGGTCGAAAAAGGACAATTAATGGGAAATATGTCCAAAACTAAATTGGTTTCCTTTGCCGCTCCTTTGCGAGCTTTTTCATAGCAAGCCATTAGTTGATCATTCAGATAGGGTCTTAAACTCGGACTATCCTCCAGCACTAACTCAATCTCGTTTCTTTGAGTATTAATAGTGGATAACCAACTTCTGCTTCTTTTTTTTGGCTGATATTGATATTTTAAAAGATGGATCAGTAAAACAATTAGGCGGCTCTTAATTTCCCGGCGATCGCTACTCCCCATTGATTCAATTTCCTCAATTAAGTGCTCCAAATCTAAGGCTTGTAAGTTACCTTGTTTGAGATTTTCAATAGTCTGCTCAATCCAAAGGTTGAAATCCGTTTCATACAATAATTTTTCCATAGTGTTGAATCCTAAATTTATTGATCTTTAGATTAATCGCCAAAATTCAGATGCCAGAGACCTATCGCTATTTTAGCCAACTGCTTTTGCCGGGACTCTATTTTGGCTTCATCCCAGGTGTGGTAATGGTCAGCTACAGCCCTAGTAATCTGGAAATCACTTTGGGCATAGACCGCCCGCTTGGTGTCGTAATTGCCATTGCCCAAATCACGGTTACGAGCCGTTTCTAGGGGAGTCATATTACCCAGGCGATAGATGAGACGATCTTGTTTGCTCTCCTCAATGAGTGACCAGGCTTCCGAGGGATGTTCCGGCAAGATATGTTCAATGCTGTAGGTGGCACTTTCGAGATCAAAGGCTTGTCCTGAGCGTTGTTTTTCGATTTCAAAGAGAATATAGCGAACGACTTTCTTATTACGGCTATTTGTCGTGCGGAGTTCTTTTTCAGCAAACGCGGCAGTAAATTGACGATCATCGGGGTAAATCTCCTGTAAAGCGCCTAAAACTTGTGAATAAGTCCTGTAAGTACCGTCAGAGACCCTAACTGCAATTTGGTTGTAAAGTCGCTCTTGGTCGTGGCTTTGTAAATTACAGATTACGTTATAGCGAAAAGAAAGGACGGCGATCGCCTGGGTAATACGGGTAAAAGCCTTTCTATCCCGGTCAAAAAATTGTTCATGACAAGCTAACAGCATCGCCAACGGTTGACGCACACTAAACATCAACAGTTGTTTAAGAGCCTGCTTCTCCTCCAGACTCCACATGGGATCTTGGGGATCCCGTAGGGCCGCATAAATGGCAGCATGGTTATCCAAACTACGAATAAGGCTAAAAGCATGTTCTCGATTAGTCACCCCTCGGCGGATGGTTTTAAACAAGTCAGACTTCCGCGTTAGTTTGTTACGACTATTCCAAAAGATCCGCAGAAACTCAGGAAAGCTCTCACTGCCTAGTAACCCAACGATATGTTCCCACTGTTCTTCTAATACTCTAATTTCGGTATCGTGGGTATCTGCAGTGCTGATGAGGGAAAAAAGGTAGTTTTTCAACAGATCCGTAGCGGAAAGACGTACACCCCTGGCATTGAGGGTTTCAAAAACCTTGAACGCATTAAGTTCGTCGGTTACGGTGATTACCGTGAAAAACAATTTATCCACTAACGCATCAATGAAAGCAGCAAAAGACTGACCGCTCTCCGGCTGATGACCTAATTGGGCTTTAAGACGGTCTTTGAACCAAGCATAGGCTTTGCGGAGTTGGTGTTCCGACGCATTCAAACCCCGCTGAGGGATTTTCTCTAGAGGAACGAGATAGGTTTGATAAAAACGATCATTATGGCGATTGAGTCGTAACTTAGATTGAGCAATTAAACTAACGGGATCTAGATAACCAATGTAGCTATTTTGCAATTGTTCTTGGCGACGACGGTTATTATCAGCATCTAATCCCGCCTGGATTAAGTCTTTTAAATAGCTCAGTCCAGCAAGAACCATCACACTAATGGTCGTTAGACGCTGTTGTCCGTCGATGATGTTAAAACGTTTATTATCAGTGGACTGTAACACCAGATAGCCCATGTAATGGGCTGGTTCACCATCCTCTTCAAATAGGGCGAGACTGTCCTGCCACAGATCATCCCACTCATCTTCCCCCCAGGAGTAATCCCGTTGAAAGGGGGGAACCTGATAGGTTAGTCCGTTGCCAAAAAGTTGGCGGAATGTGGCATTGGTGGTGTTGAAGTTTAACGTTGCCATGGCGTTTTTTTTAGCCCGAATATTTAAAGCAGTCTCAGACTACGCATCAGCACAATGACGATCTTAGAGGGTTGTCAGGTTAGGCATCACAGACTAACACGGCCACCAACTTAATAAAGGGTTCTGCTTCCATAGTCATGGACAACTTGACCCAACGACGATGATCACTGAAGGCTCTCTCAATGCGTTGTTTTTCCGCTTCCTGACGCTGTTGCTGTTTACTCGTTGATTGTTCAGCGTCTTGTAAATTTAACGTTAATTGCTCGTAATGACGGCTTTTCAAAGTTTCTAGACGTTCAAGCTGTTCTTGTAATTGGGGATCAAGGGTCGCTTGAAATTGCTGGCGTTCCTGCTGTAAATATTGCTTAGCCTGGACCACGGCCGGACTCCGTAGATCCATCAAAGGTTCTGGATGCACATCCCGACGGTTAGCTAGGGGTTTTCGCCCCAATTGGGTCCGTTCCAGGGTCACTTCTAGGCTCTCGGTGTGGGCATATTGCCCCTGCTCAAAACAGACGGATACCCAACGGGTCAGAATCGGTGCGCCGGATTGGTTGGGGAAACTGGCAAAAAACAAAAAGACGACTTCCTGGGGCTTTAAGCCTTCCGAAACGGCGATCGCCGGGGCTTCTTGGCGGCCAAAACGAAAAAGATTGCGGTCATTGAGCCATTCCATCATCGGATGGAGTGGCCAGAGGTACTCCACCCGCGACCAAGTATTTTGGGCCCGGGCCTGATCTATTTCCCGCATGATGCGCTCGGGATTATCGCACAGTTGCATTAACTCCGTTTCCTGACGTTGAAGTTCCTTGGGCAAACGTTCGTAGCGGCTTTGTAGCTCCTGGGGAAATTGCAATTCAATCAGGCGATCATTACCCTCATTAATCCTTAAATTAGGGGGCACTTTTTCCAGATTTTGTAGAGAAGCCGCCGCGTAATCAAAATCGGAAGTAAACAGGCTCGGAAATTGGGCATAGCGGGGTTCAAAAACCTGTGAGGGAGCCGTTTCCTCCTCGTCCTCAACATCCTCCCCTAAAAACCAGGCCAAAAAGTCATTATCTTCTTCCCCTTTTCCTTGGGCATTATTGTCCAACATCCGCTCAAAGTCATTGGCCTTCGTGCCATCGGTAATAACCTGTTCAATGATTTGTTCTTCCGCTTCAGGGTCAAAGACCCCCATAAACACTGACGGATCGCCAATGTTGAGCATGGCCTGTTCATCTTTACGCAGTAGCACTTGAATAATGCGCTCCACTTCATCCATTCCAGCGACCTGGGAACGGGTTAACAAATAACGAATTTCTGGCGTTCGGGTTTGCCCATAGCGGTCAATGCGTCCATTCCGTTGCTGGAGGGTCATCAATGACCAGGGAATATCAAAGTGAATCAGCTTATGGGAAAGGTAGTGGAGGTTCAACCCTTCCGAAGCCACTTCTGTGGCAATCAAAATTCGCACCGGCTCTTGACGTTGCCCAAACTGTCGGACGATCGCCATTTGTTCCGTATCCCCTAACCCCCCATCGAGGGCGGCGATCGCCGTTTTGGGTAGCCCTAAAGCTGAGGGTAAATGCTCCCGCAAAAAATTTAAGGTGGCCAAACGCCCGGTAAAAATCACCAAGCGATCCTCTGGGTCTTTCCCTCTCCACTGGAGTTCTTGTTGAATTAACCTAATTAGGGCTTGGTATTTGGCAAAATCTGTTGGGGCGATCGCCTTTAATTTAGCCTGTAGTGAAGTCAATGCCGATAAATCTTGGTGAATATCTTCCTCTGTGACTTTTGATGGCTGTTTTTTAGATTTTTCTGCCTCTTTACATCGTTCTTTTAAGCTTTTCTCTAGAGTATTGATGCGATTCTCTACTGTCTCCAAACCGGCGATCGGGCTGGACAGAATAGCTTTTAACACCGTCGTTTTAAATAATGCCCCGCCTTTACTGCCCGTTTGGAAATGAATCTGAGCTAATGCCTCAAATACCTGCTCCTCTTTGCCGCTAGCATCTGCTTCTACTGGCACCACTCGACGTTCCGGGATGTGGGTTTTCAAATCGTTCAACACATCCTTTTTGAACCGCCGAATGTACAGTTGGCGAATATCATCCTTGGTGTACTCCCTCTCATTGGCGTGCGCGAAGCGTGCCTGCAGCAACGCCGTCGGGTCAAGCATGTTCATCAAACTGGCAAAACTTTCCGGACGACCATCGTGGGGTGTTGCCGATAACAAAATCAACGTATCGGAGCGACTCGACAAACGTTCTGCCAGTTTCGCCCGTAAAGAAGCACTTTCCCCCCGACTGCGCCGTGCCACATTATGGGCTTCATCAATGATGATAATGTCCCAACGGGCTTGTTCCAAAAAGCGGCGATATTCCCGATCCTGCTTTAGCGTATCAATGGAAATAATACTGCGGTCATAATAGTTAAACGGATTATGATTGCCCGGAAGCTGAGCACGAATTTTCCGAATCTCCTGGGAATCCAGCCGGCGTAACGGAATGGTAAAGCGATGCCAAAACTCCTGTTGGAACTGCTCCATCATCGATTTAGTGGTGATCGTTAAAATCCGCCGTCCCCGTCCCCGCCGGATCAATTCCGACACCAAAATCCCACACTCCAACGTTTTTCCTAGACCTACATTGTCTGCAATCAAAATTCGTTGCCTGGGATTGCTTAACGCTTGCACAGCCGGTAACAACTGATAGGGCAACGTATCCATTGCCCCCCGGTGCCCAACATAAAGACAATCGGGATCAAGGGTTGTCTGCCGGAGTTGGGCTTCGAGAAAAAGGAGACTATGGACATAACCAGAGGATTGATCAGTCACAAGATCCGTTTCTTCTGGCCACAGAACCCGCAATTGATGACGTTGTCGCCTCTTGGGCCGGTCAGGATGCTCGACCTGATGCAGAAAACAAAATTCTTTGCCTTGAACGCACTCCGATATGCCAGTTACCTTGAGTAGAGCATCGTTATGTTCAACAGTTACAACCTGTTGAACGAGCCATTCAGCATCTCGGCAGACAATTCTTGCACCAGGAGCAATCTTTCGCATAATACTTGCTATTTTACTAATCCAAATATAGTGTAGGCGGAGAACTACTAAGTGCAGTCCACTAGACTTGAGTAGAGCGATATATGGGCTTTCAAGCCGAAACCCAAGATGTCAAACTCGCGGCTAAATCCCTCTGACAACGCCTCCAAGCAGGCCAGCCAAAGGCTTGGTGCAAGATTGGTGCAAGGATACCCACTCCCGAAAAATTGTCGAAGCGGCGATCGAAACGGGACTCGATGACCTAAGTACAGGACAAAAGTTGTATGGGGCAGAACCCTGACTCAGATAGAGATTGGGGAGTAACAGTGAAA
>JBEAQB010000325.1:0-2717 GCA_041164125.1 Cyanobacteriota bacterium | reverse complement strand
CCAATCTAATTCCCCCTGATTGGCTAACCAAGGGGAACTGTAAGCAAAAATGTAGCGATTACTTAATTTCGCCGCAATCGCTGATGACGATCGCCTTTTTCGTCGCACCACTCTGGGAACCATTGGCTTCCAGGAGTTTGAGCAATTCTCCCCCCTCGACCACCTCGCCAAAGACGACGTGTTTGCCATCCAACCAAGGACAGGGCACAAAGGTCAGGAAAAATTGGGAACCGTTGGTGTTAGGCCCTGCATTGGCCATGGACAGTAATCCCGGGCGATCGTGTTTGAGTTGAAAATTTTCGTCGGCAAACTTGGCGCCATAAATGGATTCACCACCGGTGCCATTGCCTCGGGTAAAGTCCCCCCCCTGGGCCATGAAATCCGTAATGACCCGATGGAAGGCAGACCCTTTAAAGTGGAGCGGTTTACCGGCTTTGCCCATACCTTTTTCCCCGGTGCAGAGGGCTCGGAAATTTTCTGCGGTTTTCGGCGTTACATCGTCAAATAACGCCATCACAATGCGACCTACTGGATCGCCACCAATCGAAATATCAAAAAAAACGTTGCTCATGCCGGGCTTAATAAACGTAAACGTTGCCATTATACCGAGTTGACTGCCAGCTATTATGGGTTTGCCCTTGGCCGGAAGTCGCTACACTAGCAAAAGAGGTTTTTTGCGTTTGCCAAGGGGAACGGGTATGGCGTCACAGATTATTGAAATACTCTCCGCCGATGAAATCCGTCGGACGCTGACCCGTCTGGCGTCCCAGGTGATTGAAAAGAATAGTGACCTCTCGGAACTGGTATTACTGGGTATCTATACCCGAGGCGTTCCCCTCGCCTATCAATTGGCTAACCAAATCGAAATGTTGGAGCAGGTTAAAGTGCCGGTCGGGGCGATCGATGTGACTTTTTACCGGGATGACTTAAATCGCATTAAAACCCGCACCCCGGCTAAAACCAAAATTCCCCTCAGTTTGAACGGCAAGCGGGTCATCCTGGTGGATGATGTGATCTATAAAGGCCGAACCATTCGAGCGGCTTTAAATGCTGTCACGGAATTTGGCCGTCCCCAGGTAATTCGCCTATTAACCCTGGTGGATCGGGGGCATCGAGAATTACCTATTCATCCCGATTACGTCGGCAAAACCTTACCGACAGCAGCAGAGGAACAGGTTAAAGTTTACCTCCAAGACCCTGATGGCCGCGACACAGTTGAGTTAATCAAAGGATAGGTCGCACGTCGGGGAGTGGCGATCGCCACAGGACTCGGCGGTTATCTTGGGGCGTGAAGTTAAGCCACTCGGCTAGATTTTCGATGACGCTGGGCGATCGGTGCCGGGATACCCCAATGCCGTGATGCGTGGGTCATATCAAAGTGTACCAATTTTGGATCCCCCAGGCTCAGTATGGCGGTGGGACGGACTTTGGGACTCCCTAAGACCTCAATGATTTGATTGGCGATCGCCCGAGCGAGGGGAGGCGGGACGGAGTTACCAATTTGCCTCGCACCATGCCATTTGGTGACTTGAAATCGAAACCAATCCGGGAAACCCTGTAGGCGAGCCATTTCGCGGACAGTAACGCAACGGTCATACCGGTAATGAATGGGACGGGGACTGGTAAATGCCCCCCGGGCAGAATCGGTGCCGGCCCTCAAGGTATTGGCAATGCCGGTTGCCGATAACCGAAAAAAACGAGAGATCGGTTCGACGGTTCCTGGCGGGGTCTCTCGAAATCGTTGCCGGGATAACGGGGTATGGTTTGTTCTTTGACTAGCGGTTAACCATTGGGGTTGCCAATGGCGGGGATAGCCAAATTGCCAAGCGGCGGGAGTGGCACAGCGCATTAACCCCTGATACCCCACAGGATCATGGAGATAATCAGCCTGTACTTGGTCACTATGGTTTAAGGCGTCAAACTGCTCAGCATCGGGTAAGTCCCCTAGGGCCTCTCCACAGGTTACGCCACTAGGGTGGGGGGCTGGATAGACGGGTAAGGGGAGAGTCCGACGAGCACCCATCAAAAAAAGCCGTTCTCGACTTTGGGGAACCCCATAATCTTTGGCATTAAGAACTTGCCAGGGATGCAAAATTTGATACTGAATGGCGTCTGATGCCTGAACAATTTCATCTAGCAAGGCACGATGCTTGCCAAGGGTTAATCCCTTCACATTTTCAAAAACAAAGTATTTAGGCTGGAGTTCTTTGACTAAGCGGATGAACTCTTTGACCAAACTATTACGGGGATCTTCTAAGGCGCGTTGCCCCATCAGCGAAAACCCTTGACAGGGAGCTCCTCCCATTAATACATCAAGGTCTGTCTCCTGGGTTAAGCCGGCCGCCTGACGAATGTCCTTTCCGGAAATCTCCCGAACAGATTTGACTAAAACAGGGCAATGGGGAAAATTAAACTGATGAACACAGGCATGGATAGGGTCAAGTTCCACGGCGGCCACCACATCAAAACCGGCCTGTTCAAAGCCTAAACTCAAGCCACCGGCTCCTGCAAATAAGTCGATGGTGATCGGTCTCTGGGTCATCGGGCAGATGGGGGGTGATTACGTCCCTAAAATAATAGACCAAGCGAGGGTGGATATCGCTTGGTCCAGTTAAATCACTATTATTCAAACAAGGAACGGGCTTGGAGGGACTCGAACCCCCGACCTCGTGGTCCGTAGCCACGCGCTCTAATCCACTAAGCTACAAGCCCTTGTC
>JBEAQB010000324.1:0-3470 GCA_041164125.1 Cyanobacteriota bacterium | reverse complement strand
CAGCCATTGTTGCCCAACTCGAGACCATCGTGGGTACAGGGGGGGTTATTAAGCGCAAAGACGAACTATTTACCTATGAGTGCGATGGGTTGACGGGCTATCGCCAGCGTCCCGCGGTGGTGGTTTTGCCCAGATCAACCACTGAAGTTGCCGCCGTGGTAAAACTCTGCCACGATCGCCAACTGCCCTGGATTGCCCGGGGGGCGGGAACAGGATTATCTGGAGGGGCCTTGGCCCAAGAAAATAGCGTGATGATTGTCACCACGCGGATGCAGCAAATTTTAGCCGTGGATTATGATAATCAGACAGTGGTGGTTCAACCAGGGGTGATTAATAACTGGGTCACCCAGAGTGTTAGTGGGGCCGGCTTCTACTATGCCCCTGATCCCTCTAGTCAAATTGTGTGTTCTGTTGGGGGCAACGTTGCCGAAAACTCTGGGGGGGTGCATTGTTTAAAGTATGGCACCACCACCAATCATGTGCTGGGTTTAAAGCTAGTCATTCCCGATGGGTCGGTGGTGGACGTCGGAGGAGCGATTCCCGAAACGCCTGGCTATGATTTGACCGGCTTATTTGTGGGATCGGAAGGAACCTTAGGCATTGCCACGGAAATTACCCTCAAAATTCTCAAAACCCCTGAATCAATCTGCGTTATTCTGGCGGACTTTCTTGCCCTCGATGCCGCAGCCCAGTCCGTTGCCGATATTATTGCGGCGGGCATTGTGCCAGCGGGGCTGGAAATTATGGATAATTTCAGCATTAACGCCGTGGAAGATGTGGTGGCAACCAATTGCTATCCTCGGGATGCCGCAGCGATTTTACTGGTGGAATTAGATGGTTTACCGCTAGAAGTAGCGGCGAATCAGGCCAAGGTGGTAGACATTTGTCGGCACAATGGGGCCCGTAATGCGGCGATCGCCTACGATGCTGATACCCGTCTCAAACTGTGGAAAGGACGCAAAGCCGCCTTTGCTGCAGCGGGCAAACTCAGCCCCAGTTATTTTGTTCAGGACGGAGTGGTTCCCCGTACGCAATTGGTGCAAATTTTAGCGGATATTAATCATTTAAGTGAAAAATATGGTTTCCGCATTGCCAACGTCTTCCATGCCGGAGATGGCAATCTTCATCCCTTGATTTTGTACGATAATCGCGTACCGGGAGAGTGGGAACAGGTGGAGGAATTAGGGGGGGAAATCCTTAAGCGATGCGTTGAATTAGGGGGGAGTTTATCGGGGGAACATGGCATTGGGATGGATAAAAATTGTTTTATGCCGGCCATGTTTAATGAGGTTGATTTGGAAACCATGCAATGGGTGCGCCAGTGTTTTAACCCCGACAACCTGGCCAATCCCGGTAAACTCTTTCCCACTCCCCGCACCTGTGGTGAAGTCGCCAATGCTCAGCGACAATTGGCCCAGGGAAAACTAGAAATCTATTAACCGTCGGGCTTGTCCCCATAACCCATAACCGTTAGGGTTAAACGCAGCAATTTTTCGTTTCCCCATTTCCTTGACGATACCGTGTTACTAAAAGATGGCCCTTGTACAAACCTGGCTGGCATCTCACCAAATTCTGCTGACGCTTATTGTGGTTGCCACCGCTTTGGTGTTATTTGTGCTGGAATGGCTGCCCATTGATACCACCGCCATCCTAATAACCGTGGTGTTGATGGTGTTAGGATTGGTGACCCCCGAGGAAGGTCTGGCCGGGTTTAGCAATTCTGCCACCATTACCATAATGGCCATGTTTATTTTAAGTTATGGTGTTACTCGTACTGGTATTATTCAGTTTATTCGAGATACATTAATTCGGTTTGGGGGAAAAAGTTTACGGCGGCAAATTATTTTGATGGGGATGATTGTGGGGCCTCTGTCGGCGTTTATTGCCAATACGGCGGTCGTCGCGATTTTCCTGCCGATTGTGGAGTCCTGGGCCAAGCAACGCAAGGTTTCTGTCTCCAAGCTCTTGATTCCCCTTTCCTACGCCACGGTGTTGGGGGGCATGATCACCCTGTTGGGAACTTCCACCAGCATCCTGGCCAGTGGCTTGTCTAAGCAGGTCATCGGTCGTGAATTTGGTCTATTTGAGTTTACCCCGTTGGGATTAACGACCTTTGGGTTGGGCTTACTGTACTTGGCGATCGCCGCCCCACGGTTTTTACCGGCCCGTCGAGCGGTGACCGACGGCAATGTGGCCGACGAATATCAACTCAAGGATTATGTCAGTGAAATTATTATCCCGCCCCGTTCTAGCTTGATCGGTCAAACCCTGCGTCAAAGCGGTCTCCAACGCAAATTTGACATAGATGTGTTGGAAATTATCCACAACGGCACCCACTTCCCCCAACCCCTTGCGGATAAGATTCTCACTTTGGGGGATATTCTCCTGGTGCGGGGGGGGCGGGAAGACTTATTACGCGTCAAGGATGAACGGGGCATCGAGATTCTAGCCGATGTTAAATTTCTGTCAAATGAACCAGCCCCAGCGGTGCAATTAGAGTCCGCCGAGGAAAAAGTCGCTGAAGTGTTAATTCTCTCTAATTCTCGGTTAATTGGGTCTACCCTCAAAGAATTACGTTTTCGGCAACGGTACAATGCCACAGTGATTGCTATCCGCCGGGGGGAAGAGTTAATTCGCCAACGACTGGGAAAAGTACGGCTAAAGTTTGGCGATCTCCTTCTGCTCCAAGGACCCCGAGAAAGTTTTTTAGGTCTGCAAACCACCCGGGAGTTATTAGTCCTAGAAGAAAAAAGTGTGGAAAACCTCCGCTTGGATAAGGCCAGAACGGCGATCGCCATTGTCGCCGGGGTCATTATCATCACCGCCTTGGACTGGTTGCCCATCACCACTGCGGCCCTAGGGGGGGTGATGGCCATGATTGTGACAGGCTGCCTCAAACCAGGGGAGATCTATGGTGCGGTACGTTGGGATATTATTTTTCTGTTAGCGGGTTTGATTCCCTTGGGCACTGCGATGGAAAACTCGGGCACCACCCAATGGTTAGCCTCTTTGTTGGTCAATGTTGGCGGCCAGCTATCGGGTTATGGCCTATTGTTAATGTTTTACTTGGCCACTGCCATCCTCACGGAAATCCTGTCCAATAGTGCCACGGTGGTGTTGATGTTACCGATCGCCGTCCAAGTGGCAAAGAGCCTCGCCCTTAACCCCCTGGCGTTTATGTTTGTGGTCACCTTTGCTGCCTCCAATAGTTTTATGACCCCCATTGGCTACCAAACGAATACGATGGTTTATGGGCCAGGGGGGTATCGTTTCACCGATTTTGTCAAAATTGGTGCGCCCTTAACGGTCATGCTGTCCCTGGTTACGCCGTTAGTCATTCTGATTGTTTACGGCATTTAACAAAATGTTGCGGAATTCCCCTTCCTCGCTTTAGCAGGGAGGGGATGGATAGCAACCAATCAACAAACTGAGCGATAGCGAATCCTCAAATAATCAGCTATGATGTTATC
>JBEAQB010000323.1:0-9538 GCA_041164125.1 Cyanobacteriota bacterium | reverse complement strand
GCAAGTGGATCGATTGTCTCAACTTTGCCTTGGATGGCCGCGGCGATCGCCTGGGCCGCTTGGGGGCTAAACTGCGGTTCAGAAAAAATCACGTTGAGGTTATGCTGCTCGGCTAAATCGATTACTTGGCCTAATTCCCGAGCGCTGGGTTCTTGCCCTTCCACTTCAATGGGAATTTGTTCCAACCCGTAATCCTGAGCAAAGTAGCCCCAGGAGGGATGGAAAACGATAAATTGACGGGGCGTAACTGTGGCTAAATTCTGGCGAATTTGTTGGTCTAATTGCTCAATTTCCCCTAAGAACTGCTCTAAATTCCCTTGATAGTAATCGGCATTGGCCGGATCCAGTTGACTCAAGCCAGTGGCGATCGCCGTTGCCTGTTGCTTCACCAACGTTGGCGATAGCCAAACGTGGGGATCGGCGGTGCGGGGCTGTTCACCAACGGCGGTCGATTCCGTCGAGGTCTGATCGTCGTGATCGTGATGATGATCATCTTCCTTCGGCTTGGCAACGTCATGGTGATGCCCACCGTGATCGTGGGACGCCATCCCTAACGGCTCGATGCCGCGGGATGAATCAATGAAAACCATGGCTTGGTTAGCAGATTTTAATCGGTCTAACCAAGCTGCTTCAAACCCCAAGCCTACCAAGACATACGCTTCCGTTGCACTGAGGGCCTGGAGTTGCTGGGGTTTCGGTTCGTAGGTATGGGGATCGCTTGTGCCTGGCACAAAAACGTTGACCTGAAGGCGATCGCCGCCAATTTTCTCGACAAAATAGCGTTGGGGGGGGATGGTAACCGTAACCGCTAAGCGATCAGTCTGGTCCGCTGCCTCTGCTTGCGGGTCCACCGCCCCCTGTGGTGGTGGCGGGGCGGATTGGCACCCCATCAAACTAAAACCGCCAATGATCAGACCACTCAGCAGCAAAGGGAGAGGCCGCGAGGTTGGGATAAATGCAATCATAGATATCCTAATGGGTCAAAAATTGACGCCGATTCAGTCCCGTTTTATGATTAAAATAAAGATAATCATTATCATTGCATAAAATTTGCCGCGAATGCACCCTTTGTAATGACAATTCCTTCCCCTTCCCTGAGTGATCGCCTGTCTGCATTAACCCCCAATCAGCGGTTAGTTCTCAAAGCCTTACAGCAAGAACTCGCCTTGATTTCTGCTCAAGATCTGTTCGCCAAGCTGCGCAAAACTGAAAAGATTGGCCTGGCCACCGTCTACCGCGCCCTAGAAGCCCTGAAAGTGGCGGGCTTTATCCAACATCAGGTTACCCTCAGTGGCGAGTCTCTATACCAAACCCTAGACCAGGATCAACATTCCTTAACCTGTTTGCAGTGTGGGGAATCCTTTCCCATCCAGGGCTGTCCCGTCCAGACCCTCGAACAAGACCTACAGGGCACTTACTCCTTCCGTATCTACTATCACACCCTGGAATTTTTCGGGCTGTGTGCTCCCTGCGCCCAACTCCAAGGGTAGAAGGTCGACATCTGTTGGTAAACTAATTGGGGCTTTGCCCTCACCCCTTTGTTTGCCCAACCCTCTCTGGATCGAGTTTATGTTGATTTCCCGCGCTCCTGTTCGGATTAGTTTCTTTGGTGGCGGAACCGATTATCCAGAGTATTTCCTGAACCATGGGGGGGCCGTCCTGGCAACGGCGATCGATAAATTCTCCTATGTCACTGCCAGTCCCTTTTTAAGCCATTTATTTGACTACTCGATCCGGGTTTCCTATCGCCAAGTGGAATTAGTCAAAACCCCGGACGAAATGGAACATCGTGTTTTTAAGGAATGCTTGAAATTCTGTGGTCTAGACAAGGATATTGAGTTACATAATGTGGCCGATTTACCGGCGTTTACGGGCTTAGGCTCATCCTCTGCCTTTACCGTATCCCTGTTACACGCATTACATTCCTTTAAAGGGGAATTTATTCGTCCCCTGGATTTAGCCTACGAAGCGATTTATGTGGAACGACAGTTGGTTAACGACAAAGTCGGTTGTCAAGATCAATTAATGGCTGCGATGGGCGGCTTTAATTTAGTCGAATTTCGCACTGAAACCGATATTATTGTCAATCGCGTTACCATGTCCCCGCAACGGCTGGCAGACTTTGAAAATCACCTATTTATCGTCTTCACCGGCATTAAACGCAAGGCCGCCAATGTCGTGGAGAAACAATTAAAGCGCGTCAGCGATAACACCGCAACATTAAAATTAATGCGACAGATGGTAGATCAAGGTTGGGAAATTTTAACCAGTAATCGATGTTTATCGGCGTTTGGCCAATTGTTGGACGAGGCTTGGCAGGCAAAACGTAGTTTAGACCGCAGTATCTCCAATCCTGACATTGATCACATTTACAGACAGGGGCGGGCAGCCGGGGCCTGGGGGGGAAAACTGCTCGGCGCGGGGGCCGGCGGTTTTATGTTATTCTTCGCCCCACCGGAGGTTCATGGTCAATTAGCCAAAACATTTGCCAACCATCAGATTCTCGCCGTTAAAATTAACGCGCCAGGTTCACAGATTATATTTTCTTGAACATTAGCGGAAAAATATGTTGATCACCAAGCTCCGGGTTCTTCTCACAGTCTATTTTGCCGAGATGGTGGAGTACCGCGCAGAAATCTTTTTTTGGATTTTGTCCGGTTCTCTGCCGTTAATCTTGATGGGGGTTTGGGTCGAAGCGGCGGCGAGCGGTGGGTTCAGCTTGGATTCCCTTCAATTTGCCCGCTACTTTTTCGCCGTCTTTATTGTGCGCCAACTGACAACCATTTGGGTGATTTGGGAATTTGAACGGGAAGTTGTGGAAGGCAGACTGTCATTTCGTTTGTTGCAGCCCCTCGATCCTGTCTGGCACCATGTAGCCCGTCACTGGGCGGAAAAATTAACCCGCTTGCCAATTTTGGTCATATTTAGCGGCCTATTTTTTGGCTTATATCCCGAGGCATTTTGGTGCCCTGATCCCTGGCATTTGCTCCAATCTCTGGTGGGGATTGTCTGCTCCTTTGGGCTATATTTCTTGATTCAGTACACCTTCGCCCTCTGTTCGTTTTGGACGGAACGGGCTAGTGCGTTACAAGACTTGTGGTTTTTATTTTATATTTTCCTCTCTGGTGTCGTTGCACCTCTGGAAACCTTCCCGGAGGCTGTCCGCCAGATCGTACTCTTGACCCCCTTTCCCTACGGCGTATACTTCCCGGCGGCGGCCTTAGTAGGCTTACCCCTACCGTTTTATAGGAGCTTGGTGATTATTGGTCTTTGGGCCGGGCTAATCCTAGTTCTCAATCGTTGGCTCTGGCAGCAGGGCTTAAAACAATATTCGGGTATGGGGGCATGATGGAGGGATAAACCCAATTGACCATCCCCGCTCCCCCCCAGGTTGGCCGTTGAGGGGGATTGCGCCCCAGCCGTGAGCGCTGGGGTGCTATGCCTCGATCGCCGTTTGATCTTCAGCTTCTGGTTCGGGTTTTTCAGCGGTTAGTTTAAGGCTGAGAAAACGCATCACATTATCATTGAGGCGCATATCCCGTTCAATCAAGGCAATCTGATGCCCGGCACCCATGAAGTTAAACAACACATAAATGCCGTCGTTGAAGCGCCGAATTTGATAAGCAAGGCGGCGTTTGCCCCAAACTTTCACATCCACCTCTTGGGCGTCATTGTCCCGCAAAAAGTCTTGATATTTGCTGACTTCTTGGCTGACCCGCTCTTCATTCAGGTCAGGACGGAGGATAACCATTAATTCGTAACTATTCACCAGTAAATAACTCCTTATGGACTGTAGGGCTTTCACTCACAACCACGCTTGCCACCGTTGTCAGGCAGGATGATCATTGGGGTGAGTCAAAGCAAGGATTCTCTATCATACCCTTCAGGGTAGCCTGGAATCTAGCCCCCTCTACCGATTCGGCCAAGCCCCCTCTCAGGACAGTGAGTCCCACGGGATGGCAATCATAAATCCCTCGGGGGCGACGACGCATTGAGCCGCAACGATCACCAAGGGATTTGGGCAGGAGGCAATGGGGAAATCGTTACAGATCGCCGCCCCGAAATGCCAAAACAAAGACGATCGCCGGCCCGGCAATGACAATCAAGGACAAAAATGTTAATTGGAAAATGGGCTCTAAATTAAGGGCAGCAAAAAGTTCCATACTATCTCCTGATAAAAAATTAGCAACTAGGCTCGATCCGAGCACGGGCGAAAAACCATTGTCTATAATAGCGGGGTTAGCTTCGTCCACCGGCCTCCCTGTCACAAAAATACATAAAGTTATGTTAAGGGGGGAAGGGGGAGCAAAATCTTCTTGGGAAATTGACAACAATGGCAACTTGGTACTGTCTGCAAGGGTGTGGGGCCTGCTGTAATTTAACCCCCGGCGATCGCCCGGATTTGGCCCAATATTTAACTCCGGCGGAATTAGAACAGTACCTGAGTCTGGTGGGAGAGGGAGGCTGGTGCATTAACTATGACCCTGAGCACCGACGCTGCCGGATTTACGAAGACCGGCCCCGCTTTTGTCGGGTGCGCCCCGATACGTTTGCCGCCATGTTTGGTATAGGGCCTACAGAATTTAATGAATTTGCCATTACCTGTTGCGAGCAACAAATTGAGGGGGTTTATGGTCCCGCCAGTGAGGAGTTAAACACCTATCGACAGGGACTGGAGCCATGATGGGGGGCTTACCAAAATTTGGCCTTGTCAAAGAAGGTTTTGACGCGCCAGAGGCGACTGGACTTAATTGCGGTTAACTCGGTTTGTAGGCTGGTGATCTGTGCCCGTAGGGTGGTTGCCTCCTGTTGACGCTGGGCCTCGGCCTGGGTGAGGGCAGCAAGTTTTTGTTCCTGTTGTCGCCAGTCTAGCCAGAGCGGGGAGGGAGGGGAACAGTCGCCGCGCTGTAACGCCTGCACGGTTTGGTCCAGGATTGCCCAGAGGCTGTTAGCCATGGTGGACCAACTAAAGTGGGGGGCGTGGTCAAGGCCACGGCGAATCAAGCACTGACGTTTTGCTGGGTCTTGGACGGCTTGCACTGCCGTTAACCAGGCCGCCGGATCCATGACATCAATGGTATAGCCGGCCGCCCCGGCCACTTCGGGCAGCGAGGAATGATTCCCCAGAATAACCGGACAGCCACAGGCCATGGCTTCTAACACGGGTAAGCCAAACCCTTCATAACGGGACGGATAAATTAAGGCGATCGCCGCCCCATAGGCCACCCTCAGATCAGCATCATCAAGCCGCAGTAAATGAACCGGACAGGAGAGAGGGAGACTGGCTAATTCCGGCTCGAGTGCAGCCTCGCCCCCCACACACAGAACGTCAAACTCCCAGGGATTGGTTGCCAAGGCGAGGGCCCGGAAAAAGGTCACAGCGTTTTTATAGTCCTTACCGCCCCGCCGTTCCCCCAGTAGCAACACAAAAGGACGCTGCAACCCATAGGTCTGGCGGAATTGCTGAATCTCGGCCGCGCTGACGGGACGACACCACTCACTCACCCCACAGTGGACTACAGGGATATCGCCCCGGCGTAAATGGGGATAAAAATACACTAAGTCCTTGGCAGTATTGTGGGAAATAGCGATATGGCGACTGGCATAGAGGATGCTGTAGCGTTTTTCCCGCCAGCAGGGTTCCGCCAAGTCCATGCCGATCACCTCAGGAATCATATCGTGGGCTAAAAAGACCGACGGTGTCGTGAGGGGGGTTGTGTAGTAGGTGGACAGAAATAAATCGGCTTGAACCTGATCGCAAAGAGCCTGTAGGGCTTCGGCGTCCTGGGGACTCTTGCGATAGTCGTAGAGGGGTAAGGTTAAAACAGGGTAATCTCCCAGGCATGGGAGCGTTCCCCCCCGGTCAATCAGCCAAACCTGGGCCGCCCGCCCCTGTTGCTGCCAAGCTTGGAGGAGATGACGCCAGACCCGCGCAATCCCTGACCTTTGACTAATTTGAAAAAAAACACCATCGATAACGATTTTCGGGACAACCACTGGTCGGAGACTACTCCATGCTTGATGCGCTTAAACAAGGACTAAGTACCTAATTGTAATTAAATAGCAGATTGGCTTTGTGCTCGATCCCCCCCAGCCCCCTTGACAAGGGGGGTGCAGATAGGCGGGGGGATCTTACAATTTTCAACCCCCGTCTACTTACCGTACCGGTAGCCCCAATTTTTGTTTGACCTGGAACCAATACTCTCTCAACTGCCAAAATTTACTGCTTTCCATCGCTGACAATTGGGCGTTGAGGGTGCGAATTTCCTGGTTGAGTTGGTCCTGCATGGCCTGGGACTCGCTGACACGGGTGAGGAGGGTCTCTATGCCTTGCTTGAGGGTCTCGATTTCCCCCTGGTAACGTGCCGCTATAGTCTTTAACTCAGTGCGGAGACGCTTAGTTTCAAATTGTTCGTCCCGCAGCCGATTGCTTAAAATGGCAATCTCTTTCTCCTGGGCTGTGAGCAATGGTGACTGAGTATCCGAATCATGTTTCATATTTTAATTTTTTAGTAGACCTAACCGTTGTAACCGTTGATGGTAGCGATCGCCGGCGGCGGCCAAGGAGTGAACGGTTTTTATATACTCTTGGCCATTGTAGGCAATCATTTGAGTCTTTTTCTCATCAATCACCATCTGGCGCATCAACCAAGCGGCCTGTTCCAGGTCTGGGTCGGCCCAAAATTGATTTTCGGCAAAGGGATAGTCATGCGCTTGGAGGGGAATTAATTTATAACTAACCGGAAACCCTGTTTTAGGAGTGACAAAATCCTTTGTTCCTGAAAAATCCGTGACAATGACCGGTTTACCCAACAGCATTGCCTCGGCGATCGTATAGCCGAATCCTTCGGATCGGTGCAGTGACACGTAGCAATCACAGCAATTCATTAGGGCAATACTGTCAGAATAGCTTAACTGCTGATTGATCAGGATAATATCTGGTTCATCGTCAATCGCCGCAAGCAGTTGCTGGAGTTGGCGATTCTCAGGATCATAACCCCACACCTTGATTACCAAAGCGGTGGGCACCGGGGACGGTTGTCGACGGAATGCCCGACGATAGGCCTCAATCGCCCCCCCAGGGTTTTTGCGACTGGAATAGGAAGAAAAATCAAAATTAAAGTGAAATAAAAAGGTATTCTTTGGCAAGTTAAAAGACGCACGATCTTTGGGCTGATAGTCGCCAAGCACAACTGCCGGCGGAAAACAGTAAACTGGCATCGTAAATTTGGGTTGTAGGGCGGCCCTAACAAATTGTGACTCAACCCAGATTTCATTAATCCCTTCAAAATTGCCGACCCATTCCTGGGGGAAAAGACTTAATTCCCAAAAGGGCATAGCAATCTGATAGCTCGCTTGATTGAGTTTTGGCGCAATATAGTCCTTCACCAGTCTCAGTTGGTCACCATTGATTACGTAAAAATGGACGGGCGCTGTAACGACATCCACTAACAAGCCTTCAACGCTGTTATCCTCTCGTCTGGCAACAACATTCAGGTCAACATCGTACCCTTGGGTAGAAACTCCCATTTTTTCTAGGCTTTGCAATAGCTTTCTACTGACTTGCCCCACCCCCATTTCCGCCCTTAAATAGCCGATAACTCCCACTAGGTTCTGCGTTTGACGACAGTCGATCGCCGGGGGAGCCCCCTGGTCACAATTCTGGGCTAAACAGTCCGCCACCGGCTGAATAAAGTAAGGGTCAATGCCACGGATAAACGCGTTTTGAATAAACCAATACATGAACGACTTGATCGCGGCGCTACTGTCCAAGGGAAAAGCCTCTGTTAAAGCGGGTTCTAACGCCCGCATGGCAGCCATCAGGTTAGTCACCAATACTGGCTCTTGATAATCGGTTGCGGCTAAGCAATGAATATTGGCTTGGTTTAAATAGTGAGCAAAAAATTGAAACGGATTATTGATACCGATGGGGTTTAGGTCTCGATAGTGACGCCGCATGATCGAGGTGATGGGGACGTGATTGGCAAAATATTGGTAGTGATATTGGGTGTTATAAACTCCCTGGGCAAGATTATGAAAATATTGTTCACTGTAATGGTCAATTAATTGCTGTAAAGCCTGACTTAAATCCTGCTGAAAGCGGCTGGTATGTTTCGACAGTCTCGTTCTATTGTGGGGATCGATGCCGCTAAAATGGAAGAAACCCAAGGGCTGACCATCAACTTTCCATTGCTGTTGCTGGTCATCATAGGTCAACTGTCTTTGGTCAAGATTCCAGTAGGCAATATTCAGGTTCGTCTCCCTTAAAATACACACCTGGTCAGAAAAGGCCGGCAGTAAATCAACAAATTTTTGATCCACAAAAATCCCTTGGTCTTGTTGATTAATGCACTGGAACCTAAGACGGCGACTCCACCAATGCAGAAAATCATAGACATCTAGGTGATTGCTAACAGCAATAAAGCCCAAATTGTAAATTCCCGCTTTCATGATATCGATATCATTCGGATAGGCATCGATTTCAGCGGGACGGGTGATGTGAGGCGTTAACACAAAATGGGCCCCTTGACGCAAACTCTCTAATACAGAGTGTAGTGGGGCAAAGACTTCGATATCGGGGTCGAGGTAAATAACTTCTTCAAACTGCTGTTCTTCTAGCAACCAACTCATCATGAAGGGTTTGATGGCGGTGTTAAACTCCATCACATCATAGCGAAAGGCGAAATCCTCAAAGGTAGGAATGTTTAATGTCCTGGCTTCGATGACGGTAATGCCGTCGAGTTGTAGCGGTGGTTCCTGAATGTCCGCCAAACATAAATAGAGGGATGCCTCGGGGTGATGGCGCTTGAGGGAATTAAAGAGGATTTGGGCGAAGGGGAGGTAGTTGTTAGAACAAATCGTGAAAAAAGCTGTTTGGGGCGACATGGCACAGGGAGGAGAGTCCCTCAAGCGTCAGGGACAAGGGAGAATTACAAACAAGCGGATCAAATTACATTAGGGGATTGCCGTCATCTAAACAAGGGGAGATCGCCGTGCTTGATGCCAATGCCAGGGATAGGCGGGATTATCCGCAATATGATTATCAACTGCGAAGTGTTTTCAGCAGGTCGTCAAATGAACGCGGTGGCCCCAGGGCAGCGATTGACCCAACCCGGTATTTAGGGCATTGTAAAGGGGGACGCGGGGTTCTGGGTTTTGAGTGATATCTAACCTAAGAACCCTCTGCCCTCCTTGTACTTAGAATGGCTGAAATTACTATAATGTCAAAAACAGCCTTAATTTGCGGTGTTTCAGGCCAAGACGGCAGCTATTTAGCTCAGTTTTTATTAAACAAAGGTTATACAGTCTATGGCACCTCCCGCGATGCTCAAATGTCCAGTTTCAAAAATTTAGACACTTTGGGGATACGCAACAGAGTGACATGCTTATCTATGTCACTCACCGACTTTCGTAGTGTCTTACAAGTACTAAGCCAGGTTCAACCCGACGAAATTTACAATTTGGCTGGCCAGAGTTCCGTGGGCCTATCTTTCCAGCAACCAGTCGAAACCCTAGAAAGCATTGCGACTGGCACACT
>JBEAQB010000322.1:0-4479 GCA_041164125.1 Cyanobacteriota bacterium | reverse complement strand
AGAGCCTTTAGCCGGTTGGCGCAAAGCCGTTGTCACAGAACGTCGAACCGCCATTGACTGGGTGCACGAAATTCAACACTTACTCGACGAGGACTATGCTCAGAGCAAAAAGGTCATCTTGGTCTGCGACCAGTTAAACACGCACAAAGTCGCCTCCCTTTATCAAGCCTTTAAACCAGCTACAGCACGACGTTTGGCTGAACGCTTGGAAATTCATCACCCCCCCAAACATGGCAGTTGGCTCAATAGTGCCGAAAACGAACTTTCCGCACTTACCCGGCAATATCTTGACCGCCGGATTCCAGACCGAGAGACTTTAGAACGAGAAACAAGGGCTTGGTACAGTGAACGCAATCAGGCACAAAAGTCAGTGGATTGGCAGTTCACCACCACCGATGCTCGTATTCATCTCAAGCGTCTTTACCCACAAATAAAAACTTGACAATCTACTAACCTCTCTTGTTTTACCCTAGACTGCTAGGGTTCCAATGAGATTAATGATGTCCGCCACTGAACAAAAACATCCCCAAGAGCACAAAGACCAAGCAATTGTCGATCGCCTTTTGCAATCGCCACCGGATAACGCGCATTTATTACAACTGGCTCGGCTGAGAATTCGCTACAAAAATTTCCCTGGGGCAAGCAAGTTACAGCGGGATCTAGACAGGGTGCTGCAGCAATATCAATTGAGTGAAGCGGAATTATTTGCCCAAACCCGAGCGCTCTATGCCAGCGGTGAGGCCTATCTCAAAAAGTCAGGGGATGAGCCGCAGGACTGGAGTTAGGGGCCTGGGGTGACCTTAACGTCGGCACCTTTACTGAGTATGTCACCGTCTAGGAAATCACGCGTCAATTGACTTGTTAGCCATGAAACCCTATTTATCCATTCCCATCCAAGACTGTGGCGAACCCCTCGTCCCCATCGCCCTTGAAGGCGTCAGATTACAAACCCCACCGCCCTACCAACAATTGGGGGCCGATTACCAAGGGCGATCACCATTCTGTCTGCGGACTGGCGTTTTACAGAGGTTGCGGGAAGCCAGGGACTACTTAAGGTCGCAACAACCGGCTTGGCAAATCCTGATTTTTGATGCCTATCGACCGGTTCCTGTCCAGCAATTCATGGTGGATTATACCTTCAGGCAAATTTTGCAGCGGGAAGGCTTAACCATGGCAGAGTTAACATGGGCCCAACGGGGTGAGATTTATGAGCAGGTTTATCAAATTTGGGCCCTACCGAGCCAGGATCCCCAAACGCCCCCTCCCCACAGCACTGGTGCGGCGATCGATCTGACCTTGATCGATGAGACGGGTCACCCCTTAGAGATGGGCGGCGATATTGACGAACTTTCTCCCCGTTCCCAACCCGATTATTATCGCCAGCTATTGCCCCAAACGGCTTCAGAAGCCGACATTTTTTCCAGTTATCAACAACGACGGGACTTTTTAAACGAGATTATGACCGCTGCCGGATTTTTACGTCATCCGGGGGAATGGTGGCATTTTTCCCAAGGGGATCAACTGTGGGCCTGGCAACAAAACCAAAGGCAGTCCACTGGGCGTTATGTCGCTTGCTATGGCAGGATCGAGTAATTTAGCTTACCGCCGATGACTTATCACCCTGTCGAAATTTCCGTCCAAGAATTAGCGCTCAAACTCACCCAACCAGATCCCGATCTGCAACTGATTGACGTGCGCGAACCCCATGAAGTGGAAATCGCCGCTTTACCTGGCTTTGATGTTCTTCCCCTCAGTGAATTTGCCCAATGGTCAGGAACTATCACGCAACGTTACAGCCCGGAAAAAGAAACTCTCGTCCTGTGTCATCATGGCATACGCTCCGACCAAATGTGCCATTGGCTGGCTAAGCTGGGATTTAGCGAAGTTAGAAATATTGTTGGGGGGATTGATGCCTATGCTCGGCTGATCGATCGCCAGTTACCCCGCTACTAACGTGAACATTGCCCCTGATTGTTGAGAGTGTTGAATGGTCCCTGCTGACATGACGCCCAGATTAATTGTTGGTTTAGGTAATCCTGAGCCTAAATATGACCGAACCCGTCATAACATCGGTTTTGCCGTGGTGGATGCGTTGGCACTGGCTTGGGGATGGACCTGGCAGGATCCGAAACGTTTCCATGGATGGGTGAGCGAGGGGACGATCGCCGGACAGAAACGCTTTTTGCTTAAACCCACAACCTATATGAATCTTTCGGGTCAAGCCGTGCGGGCCCTGTTGGATTGGTACAAACTCGAGGCCACTGAGGTGTTAGTGGTCTATGACGATATGGACTTACCCTTGGGACGTTTACGATTACGCTTAAGTGGTTCTGCGGGGGGACATAACGGGATGAAATCCCTCATTAGTCATCTTGGCACCCAGCATTTTCCCCGCTTACGCCTGGGCATTGGTAAATCTGATGGGTCTAAGGACACCATTGCCCATGTCCTAGGGCGCTTCACCCCTGGGGAAATGCCCGTTGTGGAAAAAAGTCTACAGCTTGCTACTGAGGCGATTGAGTTTAGTCTACAGGCCGGGATCCCTAAAACCATGAGCCGTTTCAATAGCCAAAGCATCCAAGGGTAAGTTATGATCTTAAGTTGCCAATTTATTCATTATCTGGGATTGAAATTGTGACCACAGCAGAAGCGACATTGCAGCAAACAAATTTTATTTTAAAGGTTTTATGGTTAGACCAAAACGTGGCGATCGCCGTTGATCAGGTGGTTGGTAAAGGAACAAGCCCCCTCACTGCCTACTTTTTCTGGCCCCGAGCCGATGCCTGGCAACAACTCAAAGATGAATTAGAAGCTAAGCACTGGATTGCCGAAGGCGATCGCATCAATGTGCTCAACCAAGCAACGGAAGTGATCAACTTCTGGCAAGACTTAAAAAATCAAAACAAACAAATTTCCATGGCCGACGCCCAAAGCAAATTCCCCGAAGTCGTTTTCAGCGGCAGCAACTAAAGCGATGCACCACAATCAGGTGCGAGTAACACGCCGTGTATTGTTTGAGACAGAGTTAGGGGACAGACCAAAAACCTCACTGTCCCTGGCGATAAAATAATATTAAAATCGCTATGCTACCGTAGTAACCAATGGAACCCTTTAGAGAAATTTAAGGTCATTAAACTCTAATTTAGGGAGCCGATTAGCTTGTTCAAGCCTTTTCTGTTAACTCACTACGGTTTCTAAAATTATATGAGCTAATTACTATTAATAAAGCTGTTGAGGACTGTTTAACAGACGTTAAACCAATATTTTCATCAATTCGTCCTAGCTTTCCTTATCTTTAGTCATCATTAATCATCGGTTAAACGACATACTAAACGAGACTTTTTTGAGTTTTGTCAATACTAAGCCTGTAACTTACGATTATCTGCGAGGTTAACAACAATGAAAACATTACTACGATGGGGAACAACCTTAGGTTTAATTGGTACCACAACATTAATTTCTTGGTTGGGGAGCCTGGGGAAAGCCGTGGCTTTACCCACGGAAGAGGTCGTCCAAATTTTGCAGAGTGTTCCGGTTTTTACCATCGTTGATAGTCAAGGGGCGCCGTTAGTCGCTGTTGGTGAAAATGACACCAAAGTAACCGGTATTTTCATCAGTCAAACGGAAGCTAATAACTTTTTCCAGCAGTTAAAACAGCAGAAGCCTGATGTTGCGGCCCGGGTCAGTGTTCAACCCGTCTCCCTCGGCGAGGTTTTCAAACTTGCCCAAACTAACGCCCAGAAGCCCGATGCCCTTAATTTTGCCTACGTTCCCATTGCCAGCGAAGTGCAAAAAGCACAGCAAATGTCTGGGTCTGAGTTTACAGGGGGTGTTCCCCTCTACGTTGCGCGGGGCGGAGAACAACAAGGGTATTTAACCATTCAACAAGAAGATCAACAGGTCATTCCTTTCTTTTTTGAGGAAAGTCAAATCAAGGAGATGGTGGATCGTTTCAAACAGGAACAACCCGAGTTGGCTGACAGTATTGTGATTGACGTTATTTCCATGGAAAATGTGATTGGCACCTTGGGGAATAGTGATGATGCGATGTTGAAACAAATTCGGATTGTCCCCACCAAGGAATCGATGCAATTTATCCGCTCTATTACCGAGGAGCAGTCTTCATCACAATAACCAGGCAGGGCTTGGCGCTCACTTCAGCTAACGTCAAAAGATTTCTACCATGCCATCTTTTCAGGGGGCGGCCGCAGGCGCCTAGCAGCTCACGACCCATGACTATATTTGCCACAAGAATTTCGTTGACACTCCCCCGCCTAAAGACGGGGGATTCTTGGTTCACAGACCAACCATAAGCCCGCAGGATTGCTCCAACGAACCTAGAGGGTCGCTCTCCCCAAGCGTATGGCTTTCCCAGTGCCCCTGGGTAGCTAATCCACGTTGCAGGATATTCTTGGCTGCATTCACGTCCCGGTCTTCGATATACCCACAGTGAGGGCAATTATGCGTCCTGACACTGAG
>JBEAQB010000321.1:0-8816 GCA_041164125.1 Cyanobacteriota bacterium | reverse complement strand
TGTCCGGTGGACTTAAGCCGTTTACCGGTGGATTTACTGTCTCTTTCCAGCCATAAACTCTATGGCATTCAAGGGGCTGGGGCGTTGTATGTCCATCCCGATTTGGGCTTGTCTCCCCTGTTGATGGGGGGCGGCCAAGAGCAGGGGCGGCGATCAGGCACTCCCCCCTTACCGGCGATCGTGGGGCTAGGGGTGGCCGCCAGTTACGCTCAGCGGGAATTACAGGCGGAAATGGGCCGGTTACAAACCCTACGAGACCGCTGTTTTGATTTATTGGGTAATTGCCCCTTTTTGACTCCCAGCGGCGATCGCCTTTATCGCTTACCCCACCACGTCAGTTTTGTCATTCAGGCCCAAGGCGTTTGTGTGGAACAGTTAACCGGGAAACAAATTGTGCGGGCGTTAGACCGCCAAGGTATTGCCATCAGTGCCGGGGCCGCCTGCCATTCCGGTAAATTAAGCCCCAGTCCCATCTTGTTAGCCATGGGGTACAGTGACACCGAAGCGTTGAGAGGGATTCGCCTCAGTTTTGGCCGGGAAACCACCTTGGACGATATTGAACAGGCGGCCAAGACTCTCAAAACGGCCTTGGCCCAACTCTGCCCCCCTTTGGCGGTTATTCAGGGCTAATCTTGATTTCCGTAACTTTTCCGCCAATGACCCCACCAGGACGGCGATCGCCGCTGTATGTTCAACGGGCACAACGAAACCCCACTAAAATTTGCCGTACCCAGGGATGGTACCAATTACGAAAACTGGGCCGTAATCCCCACGGACGGGTGGCCCAACTGCCTCCCCGCAGCACCCGATGTTCTCCGTCAAAATAGGCCTGGGAATAGCCCGCATAGGGATAGGGCTGAAATTTGTCATAGGGAGCAAAAGTTGTGGCCGTCCATTCCCAAACATTTCCCAATAAGTCTTGACAGGTTAAGGGATTTTGGCGATCGGCGTGGCGGGTCTCTGCGAGATCGGCATAATGATTAACTGGGGTGGTTTGACCAAAATAGGCGTTGCAATTACAGAACCGTTCATTCACGTTCTCTTGATCTCCCTTGGACAATGACCAGCAGGCCGCTTTTTCCCATTCCGCTTCCGTGGGTAACCGTTTCCCCACAAACTTGGCGTAGGCTTCGGCTTCGTAGGCACTGACCCCATACACAGGATGATTTTCCAGATTGGAGTTAGTGGCAAGCCGTGACCAATGAAGGGGTTGGGTAATTTGATGTTTCTCCCGCCATTGCCAGCCCGCCGCCGTCCAATATTCCGGCGTTTCGTAGCCTCCCTGATTCATAAACTGTTGATACTGTCCCCAGGTCACCGGATATTGATCTAACCAAAACGCATCCAATTCCACCCAATGGGCCGGGCGTTCATTGTCCTGAGCCAAAATCTCATCACTGCCCTGCCAAAAGCCGCCGGCGGGAATTTCAATCATTTGTGGGGCGATCGCCTTGGACTGTTGTTGCACTGAATAGGGTTTCGCACCAATTTCAATCCCGGCCAGATGACTTAAAAAGGCGATCGTTTCAGCGTGTTGGGTTTCATGTTGCAGTAGCCAGTACCCTAGGCGTGCTGACAAGTTCGCCTCTCCTTGATCTAACTGCTCAAAAACCGCTGCCCGAACTTGGTGTAAATACCCTTGAATACTCTCTTGAGTCGGTAAATGACAACGCTGTTCCTTGGGTAAACCATCGGCCCGGAAAAGGGTTTGATAGGCCGGCAGATTAAAATTGCCTTGTAACTCAACCGGCAATAACCATAACGCCTCAGTAAAGGCGATGTGACCAAAATGCCAACCAATGGGACTGAACTCAGGGTGGATTTGCTGACAAAAAAGGTCAGTGGGAATGCACTGCATCACTCGCAATGTTTCGCCCCGACAGTCGCCCATCGCCTGTTTCAGATCAGCAAGTGTGTTAGCGTTGGTAATCTCAATACTCACAGCAAGGGGGTTACGCTTCGTTGATGTTGTCAATTCTTGATGTGGTGAAACGGTTCATCCAATTTTCTAAGTAGGATCGGTTGGCCGTTTGTTCTTGGGGATTGGTGGTGTCCATCGGATGGGGGGCTAACCCTTTGATGGCCGCAGTGGTGACGCAAAACATCGATTTTTGAAAGCTTTCACAAATTTGCACCAACAGATCATCTTCCTGGCGCAGGGATTGACGATAAAAATCGTGCAGATAATCCGGTAAATAATGACGCATATCCTGCATTAACAAGGTTGGCGGAATCCCTGCGCCCCCAATGGGTAAGGGATCGGCGTAGAGGGCGCCATAGGTGAAGGTTTCTTGATCGGGCGGAATTTGTCCCGCTTGGGCATTGTAGGAGATGGTGCCGGGGAAGGGGGTTCCCCTAAAGAAAACGGCTTCCACATAAGGGACGGCGGTGTCCATTAAAAAGGTTAAGCCAGCGGCTTTAGGCAAAATATCATAGGTTTTGCCTTGACAGTTCACTTGATAGGTAATGGGTTTAGCGGCATCGGCCACAAGACCATTGAGAATATGGGTGACAACATCGGGGATGGAATGAATATCATCCTGGCCATAGCGGTCGGAAAGGCTGAGGAAGATATCTGCCATCACTCGCCAAAATTGCCCTAAACCAGAGTAATAAGCCATCATTCGCATCTGTTCGGGCAAGAACTCTGGGAACAGGCGGTTAAGTAATTGCAGCAACGGATTACGGCTAATTTTCGCGTAAATTAAGGGGGTTACATTGTGGCGAAATTCAGGGCTATCCAGGTAGTAATCCAATCCCCCGCCCCCGTGCCACATCATTGCTTTCATGCAATATTCGGCGTATTCGTAGTTGATGCGGTCATGCCACCAATGTTTTAGCAGCCGATCGCCGTTTACCTGACCGTTAAAGTATTTAAAAAAGGGAAACAGTTTCAGGTACTGGGTATTAGCGATATATTGCAAGTTGATTGAATAGGCATCCAGAATCACCCCATAACTTTTGAGGATACCCACCACTTCCATCACATTTTGGCGGGAATCGGCCAATAGAGCTTGGCCCGTTTCTAGCCGTTGGATATAGTCACGCAGGGGATGACGGGAAGGGGCAAGGGGCGTTTGGGTCATAGCGGTCTGGCGATCACAGAATGATGTCAATGGTTACTATTATCTCAGCAAGACCGAACTAACACTAGCCGCAGAAGCGAAAATGAACCGCATTTCAAGGGCTGAGGGGTTATCGTTTACCAAAGGGTTGGCCCCACCAACGCCAACATTGCTTATTAAAGGGCGATCGCCATTTGAGAATTAGGTGTTTCTCCCAGAGTTGTAGGGTTTTCTTCTCCGGGGGAAGATGGGGCCAGAAGGCAGCAACCACTTCTACCGCTAGCCCATACTGACGGTGTCGCTCAATATAGTTCAAGATATAGTCTTTGCAATCATGGCTTCCCTGCCAACGGTGATCAACACTGAGCTTGGTTTCCCCAATGTAAAGTAATAAGGGCCAACGGCGATCCAGGATAAAATACAGGCAACCCTGATTACTGGCTTCAATTGCCTCCAATTTTCTCTCTTGCCGCCAAAATAACGTTGATTGTTGCTGTAGGGTGAAGGGATCAATCTCGTCAGGGTGGTGCCAACTGGTGGCAGGTAACTCAAACAAGGCGATTTGTTGGGGGGAATCAATCCGCCGTTGAGATTGTTGGTAACTGTGAATATTCCGTTGCCAAGTCTGAAGACCTTGGCGATCGAGGTCTAATTTAGGTTCGTGCCGAACGCGATAACTCGATGGGGCATCAAACAGTTTCAGTTGTTCAGCCATAGGTTGCTTACCTTAAGGTTTTGCATTGAGCCTGAAAACGAAGCAAATGATCACATAAAACCAAGGCAACCATCGCTTCTACCATGGGGACGGCCCGGGGCAATACACAGGGGTCATGACGGCCTTTGGCGGCTAAGGTGGTTTCTTCACCTTCTTGACTGACGGTCTTTTGTTCTTTACCAATGGTGGCAGTCGGTTTAAACGCAATCCGCATAATGATGGGTTCTCCGTTGCTGATCCCGCCCTGGATCCCCCCAGAACGATTTGTACGGGTGCGCCAGTCCCCCTGGGCATCTAAATAGTATTCGTCATTATGTTCGCTGCCCGTCAATAAGGTGCCAGCAAAACCGGAGCCAAATTCAAAGCCCTTGGTGGCCGGTAACGACATAACTGCTTTGGCTAAATCTGCTTCGAGTTTATCGAAAACCGGTTCTCCTAATCCCTTGGGGGCATTACGAACGACGCATTCTACTAACCCGCCAATGGAATCTTTTTGTTTCCGCACCTGATCGATGCGTTCAATCATGGTTTGGGCACAAGCGGAATCAGGACAACGGACAATATTACCTTCCACCGCCTCCAAGGTGACGGTTTGGGGATCAATGGTGGCTTCAATCTCTTGAATGCGTTTTACATAGGCGATAATCTCCACGCCACCAAATTGGGCCAAGATTTTTTTGGCAATCACCCCAGCGGCCACACGGCCAATGGTTTCCCTGGCTGAAGAACGACCACCTCCTTGCCAATTGCGAATGCCGTATTTTGCATCATAGGTGGCATCGGCGTGGGAAGGACGATATTTGACGGCCATCTCGTCATAGTCCTGGGAGCGGGCATCTTTATTACGCACTAAAATGGCGATCGGTGTTCCTAAGGTTCTGCCTTCAAAGACCCCCGATAAGATTTCACACTGGTCGGCTTCCTGGCGAGGCGTCGTGATTTTACTTTGGCCGGGTCGTCGTCGGTTCAGGTCCTGTTGAATTTCTGCTGCGGAAATTTCCAAGCGGGGCGGACACCCGTCAATAATGACCCCAACGCCACCGCCATGGGATTCCCCAAACGTTGTAATTCGAAATAACTCTCCAAAGGTATTACCCATGCAACCCCTATCACTGACTGACAATGGTGTTTTGTCGAGAGGGTCTTACCGCTACACCGCAAAAAGACTGGACTCTCCAGTCAACTATGGTATCCCATCCGGTTTATCCTGGGATGTTTCCTTGCCAGGGATGCCGTCTTGACTGCCTAAGTCGGCTGGGCTGAATTGTGGGAAAATTAGCTTACCCTCAGGTTAACTGCCCTCAATGTTGGAGAATCGCTGTGTTTACTAAAATTCTCATTGCTTTGGATTTGTCTCCTGCGGCTGAAACGGTTTTAGCCAAAGGCCTATCCCTTGCCCAAGCTTATCAGGCTGAAATAACCCTGCTCCATGTTTTATCGGCGGAGGAAGAGGGCAGCCCTTTACCCATTCCGGTCAATATGGATGAAATTTATCCGGCTATGGGTAGTGAATTAACAGTGGAAGTGTGGCAAGAACAGTGGCGGACGTTTGAGCAAGACGGGCTAGACATTTTAGAAAAACGCCGCCAAAAAGCCCTAGATTTAGGCGTGAGTTGTGAAGCCGAACAAATTATTGGCACGCCGGGCAAAACGATCTGTCAACGGGCTCAAGCGAGAGAAGTCGATGTTATTGTGGTGGGACATCGGGGTCGCTGGGGTTTGAGCGAAATGTTGTTAGGCAGCGTTAGCAACTATGTCTTTCACCATGCTGCTTGTTGCGTTTTGGTTGTGCCCACGCCCCATTAAGATTAATTCAGGGAGTGACAAAGTGATCACTGCGTCTTAGCGCGACTGACGGGAGACAATTTTTTCAACCATCGCCTGGCTTTCATGAACTAATTGATTACATCCCCCTTGGGTTTGGGACAGGGTGGGGACTAAGTTTCGGGCTTGAAGCGTCATGTGGAGCTGAAGTTCTGCCACGTAATCGCTAATCGCTTCTTGGTGAGGGGAAACGTTTGCTGGGGTCAATGACACAGTCCTTTATGCTCCTTAGGCAATGGGGGGCGATAGGAAGAAATGGCAAGGCAAGGGCTTGGCGTTGCCTTCATAAACCTAGCATAGCAATAGGCTAGACGCCTAATCGCCGCAACAGTCTTTAACATTTTGTCGTCCCCGTTACTAAGTTGTTCAATCCTTGCTGAAATTTATGTCAGATCTTGCAACCCTGATTCACCATCTTCGCCAAGAAGCAGAACGGGAACCCTTTCCCCTGGATATTCCTGTCTATGAATCGGTGCAGAAAGATCCCTTGGAACCCATTTTGTTTGGTGGTACGTTAAAAAGCCAATTATGTTTTTTCGGACGGGATTTGGGGGCGGATGAGGTACGACAGGGGCAGCCACTGATTGGGGCGGCGGGGCGGATGGTACGAGAGGGATTTTTTCAGGCTTGGCAAGGGCGTCGTTCTCGCAATCCAACGGAATTACATACTGTCTGTCAGCGACTGTTACTCACCAATACTGTGCCCTACAAACCTCCGGAGAATAAGGCTTATTCCGTCAAGGTAAAACAACGCTTTCGTCCCTTCATTGAGCAATTGTTGGTGCTGCAGTGGCAGGGTCAACAAATTATTACCTTGGGCACTGAGGCATTTAAGTGGTTTGCTCCCTACGGTCAACCGGGGGAGGTGGATGAGTTTTTTCACCGGGGCGATCGCTTTCAGTCGTCTTTGGAAGTTGTCATTACGGCTAAGGGGGATCAGGGGCAAAGACAGCAACGTCGCATTAAGCTGATGCCCCTCCCCCATCCTTCGCCGTTAAATAAACGCTATTACGCCCAGTTTCCCCAAATGTTGCAGCAGCGTTTGGTGGAGATTGCGTTTTGAGATGGTTGCCTTCGACTCCGCTCAGGCAACTGACTCCGCTCAGGCAACCGACTCTGCTCAGGCGACGGTATCAGGAAAATGATGCGTCTTGGGGTTTATTTTCCCCTTCAATACTCACCAATAGGGGCACGAGGTTTTCCTCTAAGCGTCCTAGACGAATTAATTCAGCATAGGTATTTGCTTCAATGTCCAGTACGGCCTGATCAAATTTTTGGTTGGCTACTGCTTGGAGCGTGGGGTATTCCTGCAACAGTGCTTTGAGCTTATCGCTGACGCTACTGAGTTGCCCTTCTACAAGTTCCTGTTTATAGCGAACCAGTTCAGGATTGACGTCGGGAAAGTCATCGGCGTTTTGTAATTCCTGCAGCACCCGCTTCAGCGCAATCTGGCGCGAAACAAGTTCTGCATATTCCTGCCGTTGGGGTTGATCGCCAATTAAGTCCAAGCCTTTTAAGACAAATTGGGTGGTTAATCCTTGCACCAAAAGGGTGAAGAGAACAACGCCAAAAACAATATCAATAATTTCCTGACGGGCGGCAATGCTCTCCGGCACACTCAAGGCTACGGCGATCGCCACCGATCCTCGTAGCCCTCCCCACCAGAGAACGGCTTGTTCTCGCAGGGCAATTTGGGAGTTAGCCACGGTGTTACTGATTAAACTCAACCCTAAGACCCCCAATAGTCGTGTAACCACCACAGCGGCGATCGCCATCAAGATTAAATTCAAGTGGTCCGCTAGACTACTCAGAGCAATCTGATCGCCGATTAAGAGAAAAATAATCGAGTTAACGAAAAAGGCTACAAATTCCCAAAAAATCGAGACTACTAGGCGAGTACGCGGATTCATGCCAATGCGGGAGCCAAAGTTGCCCAACACCATGCCGACTACCACCACGGCAATGACCCCCGATCCCCCGAGTTTTTCCCCTAATAAATAAGCGCCATAGGCGGAAACCAGGGTCAGGGATTGCTCCACAAAGGGTAAATCAAACCGTTGGGTAAGAAAGGAAAGACTAAAACCAATCAGTAGACCGCAACCAACACCAATGCCGACAACGGTAAAAAATTTCGTTAGGGTGATCGCAATGTCAAACGTGCCCGTACCGAGGGGAATCCCCACTAGGATGACAAAGGCCACAACGGCCACTCCGTCGTTAAAGAGACTTTCCCCTTCCATTAAGGTGCTGAGTTTTTTGCTCGCCCCCAATTCCTTAAACAGGGCAATAACGGATACGGGATCCGTGGCGGATAAGGCGGCCCCCACCAGCAGCGCGATCGCCAATTCCATGCCCCCAAATCGATGTAAGGGAAGGGCAATACCCAGAATGGAAATCACAACCCCAGCGATTGCAAATAGGGCGATCGGGAACCAGTAAGCCTTTAGGTTACGCCAGGATAGGTTCCAGGCCGCTTCAAACAGCAACGGTGGTAAAAAGATCTCCAAAATGAGTTCGGGCGACAGGCTGATTAAGCGAATGTCGATAAACGCCAGAACCATGCCCACCATCACCAACAATAGGGTATAGGGAATGTTCCGCAAAAAGGGAACGGTTTTGGAGAGGGTTGCAATGCTCAGAGAAACGGAGAGCACAATTAAAAACTGTTCAAGGTTATGGGAAATTGAGATCGAGTCGTTGACCGCCATATCCAAGCTTCAAACTCCTTTCTGTATTGAGATGCTTCTATTATGGTCCGTTGCAAGAATCGAGCGAAAGCCAGGGACACTTTGAGGGTTGATAGAGGCGATCGCGTTGTGGGGGACTTCATCGTCGGCTATTTTAGCGACATCCCAGATTTCTCCGAAACAGTCAAATTTTGAACCTCAAAATTGGATTTAACCATGCCTACCCTTTATGTCAGTCCTCACATTGAACCGTTACTGGATGCCGCTTGGGAATTAAGTCAAGATCTAAGCGATGATGACGGCTGGCAGATCATTACCCCTAACCGTAACGCCGCCCAGACCTTGGGGGTTCCCGCCTTTTCCCTACAGCAGCTAGCCCAGGATATGCTCAACGCTAGATCCAGGCAAATTGCGCCGCCCTTGGTTGTTAACGATTATTTAACGGCAGCGCTACGACAGAGTCTAACCCCCCAAGATCCTGAGGGGATGGTAAGAACTTGGCAACCAACGATTCAAGCTGTTCTG
>JBEAQB010000320.1:0-3304 GCA_041164125.1 Cyanobacteriota bacterium | reverse complement strand
ACAAAAATCAGCCTTATATTTACTCCTCGCCCAACGGCAACATGTGCAAGATCTCGACGAAATGAAACGTTTACTTTATGTGGCTGCAACTCGGGCTGGCGATCGCCTAATGTTTACCACTGGGCAAAGTGAGCGGGAATTCAATTTATGGCAATTGTTACAGAGCGGTTTGCAGGGAGAGTTTAGCCCCCAGGAAATTGTTTATCAACCGGACAGTTTAAGTC
Organism: Cyanobacteriota bacterium; assembly: GCA_041164125.1. Lineage (GTDB taxonomy): Bacteria > Cyanobacteriota > Cyanobacteriia > Cyanobacteriales > Microcystaceae > Synechocystis. The sequence goes on along the minus strand of JBEAQB010000320.1, from coordinate 3,080 downwards.
ATCTCAATCCATCAGATCCCCCTCTCCCAGCACTAGCGGCACAGAGGTTAATTCAGCCTATCTTTGGCGGCTTACAGCTACCCGTAACCGCTTTGACAGATTATGCCCGTTGTCCCAAGCAGTTTGATTATCAACACATTCAAGGACATCCCGGCGAGGCAATTAAGACCGGCAACTCTGGACGGGAAATCGGTATTCTTACCCATCGCCTTCTAGCCCAAAAAATTAAGGTCATTACTCAGGTTTCTGCCCCCGATCTAAACTTATCCCCCAATCAGGTTAAAGAGGCTTTTACCCTCGCCGAACAATTCCGAAACCATCCTAATTTTGCTGCGGTTCAGTCAGGACAATGGGAACGGTTTTTATCCTTTAAACTGGGTAAAATTCACTTCAATGGCTTTGCAGATTTAGTCGGTCACGATTTTGTTTTGGACATTAAAACCGAGCAAGAGGTCAATCCCCAGGCACATCGGTTTCAGTTGTGGGCCTATGCCACCGCAACCCAAAAACCCCAGGCGTATATCGCCTATCTGCGTCATCATCAGTTAGTTCATTTTTCAACGGCTGATTTACGCGCCATTGCTCAAGAGGCAGACCAGTTACTAACGGCGATCGCCAATAAGGCATTTGAGCCAACACCATCGGTGAAAGCGTGTCACTATTGCCCCTATACTGACATTTGCGACCAGGCCGCCTTGGCTATTTCCAAGGTCTAGGCAATCAAGACCTAGTCTCCTCTCCTAATCAATAAGATCTTGTAATCGTTGCTGTAAACAGTGGGTCACATCAGCGATCGCCTGTTTACGATTGGTTTGATAGCTCGAAAAATACTGATCAATGTCAATCGGTGCTCCCAGGGTTATTTGGACCCGTTGACGGCCTAAACTGGGGCGATCGCCGTCTCCGCCTTTCATGCGGTCTACCACAGACGCCAATTGGAGCAGGGTATCGGCAAACCGTTCGGCGGTGGGTTTTTCCCGTACATAATGCCCGGTTACTGCCACAAAATTTTCCACGAGGCGCATGTGCCACATCCGTAAATCGGCTTCCTCCGCCAGGCGATCGGCCAGACCCCGTTGAACAGCACAGAGGGCGTTTTCGTCCCGTAATTCTTCGCGGTAAATGTAATCCCACCCCGCTTGTTCCAGCCGCCGACAGCGATCGGGGAATGTGCCTTTGGCTTTGAGTTGAAAATAGTCTTCCCCCACGGTGAGGGCGACATTTAACAAGTTTTGGAGGCGGGAGGCAAGTAATTGATTCGGATCAGATTCGAGGGTATTGAAATTTTCCGCTAAACTTTTTTCTAATGCCGCCACCGGGGGTAGGGTTTGGTGATAGTATTCCCGGTAAAACGTTTCCATTAAATTCAGCATTACTTCCCCTAGTTGGTAAAGCCGTTTGTATAAAGAGGCTTCGTTGAGGTCATGATGGCGATCGGGGGCAAGACCGCAATCAGTTTCTAACTGGGAGAGCAACCCTTCAATTTCCGCCCAGGGGGGAGACAGGTAAAAGTATTGAATGCCCACGGGGAGAATGATCACCCGTTCGGTTCGCCCGGCTTTTTGTAAATCTTCCGCACACCAAAACCCTAATTGGGCAATGCCCGGTTCTAAAGGGGAAATAATTTCGTTGTGGCCGTTGGTGGCCCCTTCGGGGGCCGCGGCTAGGGGATAGTCAGCGTTTAACAGTAACGCCCGCGCCGATCGCAGTCCCGGTCGATCCAGTTTGCCCCGCTGAATGGAAGTCCCTCCTAACCGGGGAAAAAGCCATTGAATGACCTTGCCGCCCCATAACGGAATACCCCGGTCGTACATAAAGTGGGAGTGGCTGATGGGGGGTGGTTGTATTGGCCCGGTTTTTAGGGCCTTGGCTAGGGGATGCCAAAATAAATAGCCCATGCAGAGGGGATCGTTAACGCTGGGATGGCGAAAGGCGAGAAGTAAGCGGGTTTTCCCCTGTTTAAAATCGCTGTAGGCTTGGGTGAGAATGTCTAAATTTTTGACCTCAATTTTGGCGATCGCCGTTTGGCTTCTGATCCACCAGGGTAAAAGGGTCGGGCCGATTCTCAGGAGCCAGGGACTTAACTGGGGCGGAATGAAGTCTAAAGGGGGTTGGGCACGGGTTAGGGGCATGGGCAAGCTGGGAATCGGTTTCAGGAAACAGTTATCAGTGTATTCAATTTGCTTTACCAGGCGATCGCCCTAAGAATCAGCAAAAACACGGCTTTCCCGCGCCATATTTTTCGGTAAAATTGTGAAATTCCCTATTTCTCGGCTATGTTTGAGCAGACCTTTAAAAATATTGATGATGTTCTTCGGAAAGAGGCGGGCTGTGCAACGGAGTTGGACTATGCGGAGCAAATCTCTTGGATTCTTTTCCTGAAGTACATCGATGATCTGGAACCGGATCGGGAGAGTAAGGCTCTGTTAAGGGGGGAAGCGTATGAACCGTTATTGGATGAGCCGTACCGCTGGCAGTCTTGGGCCTATCCGAGGGATAAGAACGGAGAATTGTTAAAAACGGCTCCCATTGGAGATGACCTGATCGAGTTTGTGAATGGGGAGTTGTTTCCCTATTTTCGAGCGTTTAAGGATTATGCGGAACCGGGAACCTTTGGGGCCAAGATTGGGGAGATTTTTGCGGGGGTTAGCAATAAGTTTCAGAGTGGTTACAATCTGCGGGAAGTTCTCGAAAGTATTGACGCTCTTCGGTTTCAGACTCAACAGGAAAAGCACGAATTATCCGACCTCTACGAAACGCGCATCAAGAATATGGGCAATGCGGGGCGCAATGGGGGGGAATATTACACGCCCCGGCCGTTGATTCGGGCCATGATTCGGGTGATCAAACCGCAACTGGGGGAAACGATTTACGACGGGGCCTGCGGTTCGGCGGGGTTCCTCTGTGAGGCTTATGAGTTTTTGCGGCCGTTGGTGAGCAGTGCGGCGGATTTGGAACGGCTGCAAACGACAACCCTCTATGGTCAGGAAAAGAAGGGGTTGGCCTACATCATCGGGGTGATGAATCTGATTCTGCATGGCATCGAGGCCCCCAATATTATCCAAACCAATACCCTCACG
>JBEAQB010000319.1:0-10352 GCA_041164125.1 Cyanobacteriota bacterium | reverse complement strand
GCCCCCGTCATGCAGTGGCTGGCTCGCTTAACTGCGCCGATCGTCTACTTACTTGGATTTTCCACCGATAATTTGTTGCGATTATTGGGCATTAGTCATCAAGAAGAATCCCCCATTACAGAAGAAGAAATCCGGGTCTTAATTCGTCAAGGCACAAAGGCCGGCATGATCGAAGAAGCAGAACAGGAAATGGTGGAACGGGTATTCCGCCTGGGCGATCGCCCGGTTAAAACCTTAATGACCCCCCGCACATCGATCGCCTGGTTAGATGTGGAGTCAGAGTGGGCGGAAAACCAGCAGGAAATTCTTGATACTCCCTACTCGCGTTTCCCGGTGGGGCGCGATAGCCTAGACGACTGTTTGGGGTTTGTCCGGGTCAAAGATATTTTGAATTGTCAGTGGTCGGGGCAAGGGATTAACCTGGAAACCCTTGTCCAACCGCCCCTTTTTGTCGCCGAAAGTACACGCTCTTTAAACGTGTTAGAAATGTTTCGGGAATCGGGAACCCATTTGGCGCTGATTACTGATGAGTACGGTGGTATTGAGGGGCTGGTTACCCTCAATGATCTGATGGAGGCGATCGTCGGTAATATTCCCAATGATGATGAAATTGAAGAACCCCAGATTATTGCGCGGGCGGATGGGTCTTATTTGCTGGATGGCTTATTATCCATTGATGAATTTAAGGAATTGTTTGATATTGAAACCCTTTCTAACGAAGAAGAGGGCAATTACCATACCCTAGGGGGCTTTGTGATTGAAAGCCTCGGCAAAATCCCCCAATCCGGAGAATCCTTTCTGTCTGACGGTCTCCAGGTAGAAGTGGTAGACATGGATAGTATTCGTATTGATAAAGTCTTGGTGACCCAGCTTCCCCCTGTCGCCGATTCCGAAGAGGAAAGCCAGGAATCGCCCCCGCCCCCGCCCGAGGACTAAGCCACTGACCCCACTGGATTGAGAGGATGGGGGCGGACTAAATTGGGGAAAAAAGCCATTTTCTCTAAATCTAAACTGGCAGCGGCTTGGGCTAATCGCTTAGGGTCTAGCCGCGCCTCCGCATCAAGAAACGGAATTGTCCCCAAGACAGGTAGGCGGGTGAATTGCTCTAGCATCGCTGGGGCGGCCCAATCATCACGGTGAGCTTCGGCATCGGAGCTGCTACAACTTAAGACCAAGCCCTTGATAGTCACGTTAGTTTGGTTGGCTAACGCCACTTGGGCGATCGCCTGGCCAATCGCCCCGAGCTTAACCGGAACGACTAAAAGACAATCGAGTCGCCACAGGCCCGCAATGTCCGCTACCGTCAATTCAGCTGTTACCGGGGATCCCAAACTGCCTAAGGCTTCCACCAATACCCGCTGATGGTGTTGCTGTAATGCTTGTAACGTCTGCCAGACAAGGGCTAAATCAATGATTTTCCCCTCCCGCTCAGCGGCGATCGGAGGAGCCACCGGGGTTGAAAATTGTTGGGGGGTGACAATCTGCCAATGACCGATGGCACCAAACAATTGTTGGTAGTGTTCCTGGTCCCCAATTCCCGTTTGCAATAACTTCATCAAGCCCAAGGATTGCTCAGGATAATATCGTTGCCAATAGGCTGCCAGGGCGGAGGTGGTAACGGTCTTACCCACTTCTGTATCGCATCCTACGATTAATACCGTTTTTTGAGCAGCGGGATTCAAGAAATTTGTCATAGAAGCTGAAGTATTGGCTAAATACTGATTTCACCACCACTTCCCCTCAACATTATTTTTGACATTTTGGCGACCGAACAATCCGCTATGATGGGATGGGAATTGGGGCCAAAAAGCCACGAAAACTTTTCCGTAATCTGCCATGACATGAGGGTAAAGTGTCTGCCGTGAGCAATACCGCTACTTTAACACGTCAATCGATGCTGTCTGTCCTATCTGACAATAATCGTCTCCGTCTTTTTTCAGGTTCTTCTAACCCATCTCTTTCGCAGGAAGTGGCACGTTATCTTGGCATGGATATTGGACCCATGCTCCGCAAACGGTTTGCCGATGGGGAACTCTACATCCAAATTCAAGAATCGATTCGGGGGGGGGATGTTTACCTCATCCAGCCCTGTTGCCATCCGGTGAATGATAACTTGATGGAGTTGTTGATTATGATTGATGCCTGTCGTCGTGCATCGGCTCGTCAAATCACGGCGGTACTCCCCTATTATGGCTATGCTCGGGCTGACCGTAAAACCGCTGGCCGGGAGTCAATTTCCGCTAAGTTAGTCGCCAATTTGATTACGGGAGCCGGTGCCCAACGGGTTCTCGCCATGGATTTACACTCTGCCCAAATTCAAGGGTATTTTGATATTCCCTGCGACCACATGTACGGATCACCAGTGATCATTGACTACCTCAACAGTAAACATTTAAGCGACCTGGTGGTGGTTTCTCCCGATGTTGGCGGGGTGGCCAGGGCGCGGGCCTTTGCGAAAAAGTTAAATGACGCCCCTCTAGCCATTATCGATAAACGCCGTCAAAGTCATAATGTGGCCGAGGTTCTGAATTTAGTTGGGGATGTTAAAGGTAAGACTGCAGTGCTTGTGGACGACATGATTGATACTGCGGGCACCATCTCTGAAGGATCCCGTTTACTCCGTAAAGAAGGCGCTCGCCAGGTTTACGCCTGTGCAACCCACGCGGTTTTTTCAGAACCGGCCATTAATCGTCTGTCTAGCGGCTTGTTTGAAGAGGTGATTGTTACCAACACCATTCCCATTCCCGACGATCATCAATTTTCCCAGTTAACAGTACTATCGGTGGCAAATCTAATTGGGGAAGCAATTTGGCGGATTCATGAGGAAAGCTCGGTCAGTAGTATGTTCCGCTAAAACTTTTGACTTTGTCGATTCATCAAACAGACACTGGGGCGATCGCCTCCAGAATCTGTTTGTGGTTTGACCCTTAACAAAAATATGTCGCGGGAAGTCCCACGCTCTAATCTTTGATTCAGCCTGGTTCGCTCACTCCTGTACTTTCCGACTATCGCGCCATACTTGCCATCCCAAATAGAGCAATAGGCAAGTTGCCCCCAGGGCAAACCCCCAACCACTAGGAATGTTAGAAAAACCCAACGCCAAACTCCCGCCCCAGAGAGTCAACGCATAAATAAACAGTACTGTTAAGCGCTGGGAAATGCCGGCATTAATCAGACGATGGTGTAAATGTCCTTTATCGGCTTTGAAGGGAGATTTGCCTTTGATCAGGCGGGAGAAAATCACCACCGACATATCCAAAATCGGCACCGCCAAGACTAAGTAGGGGAGTAACACGGCGGTGACGGCTACCGTTGTCACCGCCGCAACTTTTACCAGTCCAATCACCGCTACGCCCCCTAAGGTAAAGCCCATAAAGTAGGCTCCCCCATCTCCCATAAAAATCTGGGCCGGACTGAAATTATAGCGCAGAAAGCCTAAGGCCCCTCCCGCTAACGCTACTGCAATGAGGGCGGCCGCCGATTGTTCCATAAAGAGACAAAGGACGAATAAAACCACCGCCGAGATGCCACACACCCCCGCCGCTAAACCATCTAGCCCATCGATCCAGTTAATCGCATTGGCTAGCCCCACCAACCAAATCACGGTAATGGGCAGGCTAAACACATCCAATTGCAGCAAATCCCCCAACAGAGGAAGGGTGACAAAGTTAATTTGTACTCCCATGCTCCATACCACCGAGGAGATGGCCACCTGGATGAGTAACCGGGAAAAAGGGCTCAGTTCAAAAAGATCGTCACAAAGACCAACCGCAAAAAACGCCAGCCCCCCCAGGACGACCCCCCAGACCTCCCACTCAGCTTTGGGGAGCATCACACCAAACGCCCCTAGCTGCCACACCACGACTAAGGCAATGACACATCCTAAAAAAATGGATATCCCGCCAAGGCGCACCATGGGGCGATGGTGCATTTTACGCGCGTTGGGTTGATCCACGTAACCGGCCCTGCGACCCCAATAATTAATCACAGGGGTCATCAACCAAACAACAATCACCGCTAACGCAAACGCAATGAGATAATAATGACCGCCGATCATAGGACACAATGGGCTTGAGAATATTTATGGTAAAGTCTATCCCAATATCAGTTCCCTATGACATCCCAGTCTGGTTCAAGACTCAACCCAGCTAATCAGTGGGGAGAGAGGGGAACATCGTTCGCTTCCAGATAAAACTTTTACCTGAACTTTTGGGTTAAGGCGTAGGTCCCTGTACAGATTGTGGGAAGAGTCGGCCAAACGTTAAAATTATTCATATTACCCTGCTTAATATAACGAAATATAACAATGGCATCTTCCGTTGCGATTAGAGAGCTTCCCCTGTTTCCGCTCCCTGAAGTGGTTCTCTTCCCAGGACGCCCCCTTCCCCTGCATATCTTCGAATATCGCTACCGGATGATGATGAACACCGTGCTCGAGGATGATCGTCGGTTTGGGGTTCTAATGATTGACCCAACGACAGGGGAAATTGCCACTGTGGGCTGTTGCACAGAAGTGCTGCGTTACCAACGCTTACCCGATGACCGGATGAAGTTGTTAACCTTGGGCCAGCAACGGTTTCGAGTGCTGGAATATGTACGGGAGAAACCCTATCGCGTCGGGTTAGTGGAATGGATTGATGATCAATACACAGGACAAGACCTGCACGCCCTTGCCAAGGAAGTTGATCGCCTTCTGCATGATGTGGTTAATCTATCGGCAAAGCTAACGGATCAAGCCTTGGAATTACCCGATGATCTACCGGTGCTCCCCGTGGAACTGTCCTACTGGGTAGCCGGTAATCTGTATGGCGTGGCTAGTGAACAGCAAAGTTTATTGGAATTACAGGATACGGCTGAGCGATTGCAGCGGGAAGCAGAAATTTTGATTTCTACGCGTAATCACCTAGCGGCCCGTACAGCGCTTAAAGATGCGTTAGGCAACGAATAGACCCTGACCAGAAACTTGTCTATTTGCCATCCCCAGTTCTCGCGAGCGACAATAAGAAGTCCGTTACTGAGTTGACTATTTCTCCCTATGACCGTTGCGCCCTTTTTGTCGCCATTTAACCAAATCAGTCGTCCAGTCCTTAAAGTGCTGGGCGATCTCCGCTTGGCGATCGCCTTATTGTTGTTAATCGCAGTCTTTAGTATTAGCGGTACCGTAATTGAGCAGGGGGAAACCTTAGGGTTTTATCAGCAAAATTATCCTGAGGAGCCGGCCTTATTTGGCTTTCTCAGTTGGCAAGTAATTTTACAATTAGGATTAAACCATGTGTATCGTACTTGGTGGTTTTTAACCCTACTGGTTTTATTGGGCGCCAGCTTAACAGCCTGTACCTTTAATCGCCAGTTCCCCGCCTTGAAAGCGGCCCGACGGTGGCAATTTTATCAACAACCCCGACAATTTCAGAAGCTTGCCCTGAGCACATCAATTCAGGGGGGTAACTTACCCGAATTCTCGGCCGCATTAACCCAGCTGGGGTATCGTGTCTTTCAAGAAAACGATAGTCTCTATGCCCGTAAAGGACTAGCAGGAAAAATCGGTCCGATTATTGTCCATGCTGCCATGTTAATTATTTTAGGGGGGGCAATCTGGGGCGCGTTATCAGGGTTTTTCGCCCAACAAATGGCTCCTAGTGGGACAAGCTTTAAGGTAAAAAATATTATTGAGGCAGGACCGTTATCCACCGGGCAAATTCCCCAAGATTGGGGGATTAAAGTGAATCGTTTTTGGATTGACTATACTCCCAACGGTGTCATTGACCAGTTTTATTCAGACCTATCAGTGATTGATGATGAGGGGCAAGAACTAGACCGCCAAACCATTTCTGTTAATCATCCCCTCCGCTACCATGGGGTTACCTTCTACCAAACCAACTGGGGCATTGCTGGGGTCAAGGTGCAAATCAATAACAGCCCTATTTTGCAATTACCCATGGCGCCGCTCCCCACCCAAAATGGGGGACAACTATGGGGGGCATTTGTTCCCACCAAAACTGACATGAGCGAAGGGGTTGCCTTGTTGGTCAAAGACCTACAAGGGACAATGATTGTTTATGACCAACAAGGGGAATTAGCCAATGCGGTGCGCGAGGGCTCAACCCTGGAGATTAATGGCGTGACGCTAAACATTCTAGAGTTGGTCGGCAGCACCGGCTTACAAATCAAAGCCGATCCAGGGATTCCCTTTGTTTACACTGGCTTTGGGTTGTTGATGGTGGGGGTGATAATGAGTTATGTCTCCCACTCCCAGGTTTGGGCCTTGGTTGATCATGCTGATGACGGCCCTCCTCAGCTTTACGTTGGTGGCCGTACTAACCGTGCCCAAGTCACGTTCGAGCGGGAGTTACTGGGGGTAATTGAACGGTCTGCCGTCACCTCTGGTCTCTCCTCGGCTGATAGGTCAGGCTCACCATGATCGACTGGCCATTGAGGTCAGATACACTTCAATGGCAGGGAGTATGGCAGGTGTTCGTCAGGTTTCTAATTCGGCTAGCAAACTTTTTAGGATATCTGTGTCCAAGCGCGGACCGTAGGTCGTAACCACCTTGGCGGCAGCAATAGACCCTAATTCAGCCGCTTTGGCATAACCCATCCCATGGGTGATGCCATATAAAACGCCCCCCGCATACATAACCCCCGCCCAAACCGTATCGAGGGGATGGACTTTGGGGGTCGAAATCGTTAATAACCTTTCTCCATCAAAGACAACTGAGCCCTTGGCTCCCCGGGTAATGGCAAAGCTTTTAGCAATGGTTTTGCAATAGGCGATCGCCTGGTCAAAGTCCTCAGTTCCTGCCATTTGCATCGCTTCAGCTTCATTGGCGAACAGTAAATCTAGCCCATTGCCGATCATCGCTGCCAACCCGGGTTGAAAAAATTTCGGCATATTCGGATCGGAGAGGGACAAGCAGGTCTTCACGCCGGCATTTTCGGCGATCGCCTTAGCTTCAATGCTAGCGGTTTGGGCAGAAGGAGAAGTGACCAAATAGCCTTCGAGGTAAAGATAGTCGGAATCCTTGAGGGCATCCCAGTCCATTTCATTGACCGACAAACTGCTGCTAATGCCCAAGAATGTATTCATGGTGCGATCCGCATCGGGGGTAATGAAGACCAAGCATTTTCCCGTAATCCCTTCGCCCGCGCTTTCGTGGTGAGGGTTTGTGGCTAACCCACACCCATTCAAATCCTTTAAGTAAAATTCACCCGCGTCGTCTTTCCCAACCTTACAGGCGTAAAATCCTGTCCCGCCCCACTGGGCGATCGCCACCAAGGTGTTAGCCGCCGACCCACCGCTACTTTGCTTGCCCTTATGGGGTAGCAATTTCGCAATGAGTTCATTTTCCCGTTCTTGTTCGACTAGCGTCATCACCCCTTTCTCGATGCCTAGGGCGTCTAGTTGTTCCGGGACAACGGCAAATTCCATGTCGACCAGGGCGTTCCCCATCCCATAAACGTTATACTTGCGACCCATTAATACCTCTATTGAGCGATTAGTGAAACTAAGGGTAATTCACGCTGCCATCGTAAGCCAGAATGTTCGTCCTGACAATGGGCTGGGCGCTGCCTATTTTGCTGTCAGCAATCAAGCCGCATAACGCTATAATGACATAAGTTTTCGTATATTTAAACTATTTAAAGCAATAATGCTCGCGGATCGAATTCAATTTACCCAAAAAAAGGGTTTTCGCAAAGTGCTTAATCAGCGCGTTGATGCTTATTTCCGCCAGGCGGAAGTCTCGACCCGAGACAACCCAGCAATGTATGTCAAAACCGTTACCATTGTTGTGTGGTTATTTTCAAGTTGGGCCTTTGTCCTGTTTGCCCCCGTTCCCTTTGCTATCCGTTTACTAGGCTGTGTTCTTTTGGCGATCGCCATGGCGGCATTTTCCTTTAATGTCGGTCACGATGCTAACCACAATAGTTATTCGTCCCATCCATTCGTTAATCGTCTGCTAGGCATTACCTACGATTTTATTGGACTGTCCAGTTACCTATGGCGCTATCGTCACAATTATCTCCACCATACCTACACAAATATTTTGGGGCATGATGTAGAGATTCACGGCGATGGAGTCGTGCGCATGTCCCCCCACCAACCCTATTGGGGATTTTATCGGTTTCAACAATTTTATATTTGGGTTTTATACCTTTTTATCCCTTTCTATTGGTTTTTATACGATATCTATCTAGTCCTCAATCAAGGCAAATACCATGAGCATAAAATTCCCCCGTTTAATCCCAAAGAATTAGTGCTTTTGCTGGGTATCAAAGCCCTATGGGTCGGTTATGTCATTGGCTTACCCTTAGCCCTTGGCTTCTCACCTGTACAAGTGTTGATAGGCGTTTCTGTCACCTATATGACCTATGGTGTCCTAATTTGTACAATTTTCATGCTTGCCCATGTCGTCGAAGCAACAGAATTTTTGACCCCTGACCCCGAAACGGCGGTGATCGATGATGAGTGGGCCATCTGCCAAATTCGTACTACTGCTAGCTTTGCTACCCAAAATCCCCTTTGGAATTGGTTTTGTGGCGGCTTAAACCACCAAACCATCCATCATTTATTTCCCCATATTTGCCATATCCACTATCCTCACTTGGAACCTATTCTGCGAGATGTCTGTGCAGAATTTGACGTCGATTATCATGTCTATCCTAGCCTCTCAGCGGCGATCGCCTCTAATTACCGCTGGCTCAAAACCATGGGTAAACCCAGCTAATCATTGGCTGACTGGGGTCAAGGCAAAACCGCATTGTTCAAGGGCCCAGTTTTCCATAATAATGACCATAAATTTTTAAACTTTCTAACCCGAATCGAGGAGAGTCCAATTTAGGAAACACGCAGATGAGTGCAAAGATGGCAGTTCTGGGGCTAGACGTTGGCAGAAAGCGCATAGGCGTTGCTGGCTGTGATGGCACAGGCTTAATTGCAACGGGCATTACTACCATTCATCGCCGTTCCTACCAGCAAGATATGGAACAATTACAAGCCTTAATCGAAGAACGGGCAATTAATCGCTTGGTAATCGGTTTACCCTACACCATGGCGGGAGCGATCGGTGCCCAAGCCAAGCAAGTTCAGAAGTTCGCCCGACGCCTACAGGAAACATTCGGGTTGCCCATCGAATATATGGATGAACGTTTAACCTCAGTAGAAGCAGAAAACCAGTTGAAGGCTCAAAAACGTTACTCCAGTTATGATAAAGGGCTGATTGATCAACAGGCGGCCCAAATTATTTTGCAGCTATGGTTAGATCTCCAGCGTAACAACCAGACACAACCATAACGTTTTTTTTGATCAGTATGTTTTGGCTTGGGACTGAACAACTGACACTGGAATTCCGGGTTTGACCACTTCATACAAGGCAGTAACATCAGGGTTTCGCAGCCTGACACAACCGTGGGAAACGGCTTTACCCAACAAATGTTCATCTTTTTTGGGGGTTCCGTGGAAGCCAATGGTATTTTTACCATCACGCCAGAAGCCAATCCAGCGCACCCCCAGGGGACTGTTGACGCTTGCCGGAACGTGTGATCCATTCCAAGGATTTTCCCAGATGGGATTTTCCACCATTTGAATCACCGTGAAGTTACCTTTAGGGGTTTCCCAGCCATGTTTGCCGATCGCCACAGGGTAGCTAGCGAGGAGTGTCTTGCCATGATAGGCGTACACTTTCCTTTCGCCTAACACCAAAACGAGGTGGGTGGCCAGGGACGTAGGAGTTTGCCGGGTTGCCACTGTTGTGCGGGAGCTTAGGGGGGGTTGGGCTTGGCTAGGTGACCCTAAGCTTGTCATCGCGAAACTCACACACGCTAACCAGAGGATAAGAGCCGGCAAGGGAGTTATAGGGTTATACATGCGAATTATCGGAGAGTGACATGGCAATTACCAAATCAAATCAAATTGCTGACGATGGCAGGGCGCCAACTTTCATCCCCTATTTTAAGGGATCGCGATTTTGGTGGGGGAATTCTCCCTCGGCCTTGAAAGGGGGCGTGGCGATCGCCAGCAATCCCAGCACGTTTCCCCCCTGGTGTTCAATTACCCGTTTGGCTTCCCGGGCTGTGCTACCTGTGGTGACAATATCATCCACAATCAACCAGGGACGTTGCCGGTTAAATTGTTTGCCGACCTGCAACGCTGACTGTAATTCCCGTTGGCGAGCATCGGGGCTGAGGCTAAATAATGGTTGGGTATTTTTAAGCCGTTGTAGCGCTTGGGGAAACAGAGGATAACCGGTCAAGCGACAAAAACCGGCTGCAATGCGTTCTGCCTGATTAAATCCCCGCTGTTTTTGCTTTTGCCGATGGAGGGGAATGGGGACTAGTTGACAGGGAGGTAAAGATTG
>JBEAQB010000318.1:0-2870 GCA_041164125.1 Cyanobacteriota bacterium | reverse complement strand
ATTGTTGGACGGTTGAAGATAGACAGGAGAATTTCCCCGTCAAATCGTAAATAGTCAGATATTTACGATTTGACGGGGAAATTCTCCTGTCTATCTTCAACCGTCCAACAATTAGAGCGAGGGCTTAGCCCTCACGACCTAAAACATCCTGCAATTGCCGGAGCGCTGCTGCACCAATATTGATTGCGGCCCAGGTCGCTGCGATAAGTAAGGGGCTAATCACAACAATTACACGCCAATCCATTGTTTTACCTCGTCTTGTTTAAGTTAAAAAATATAAAAATTTTGTGAACATTACTATATATAACGTAATACCGTCCCCTTGGAAATGTCAGCTGTTCACCCAAGCGTGGTGGGCTCTGGCTAAACGGACATAATGGCGAGCATGGTCGAGAAGATCTTGCCCTTGGGCGTCACTCACCTCCCGAATCACTTTTCCCGGTACCCCCATCACCAAGGAGCGCGGTGGTACGTTCTTGGTAATGACCGATCCAGCGCCAATAATACTCCCAGCCCCAACACAGACACCGTCCAAAACAATTGCCCCAATCCCGATCAAGGCACCTGTTTCAACATGGGCCGCATGGATAACTGCTCGATGACCCACCGTTACCCAGTCTTCCAGCACGGTGACAATTCCCGGATCGCCGTGTAGGATTGCCCCGTCTTGAATATTAGTGCCCTGGCCAATTTTAATTGTCTCTAGGTCGGCCCGCACAACGGCACCATACCAAATACTACTATCAAGCCCCAATTGTACGTTGCCAACAACGGTGGCATTGGGGGCAACAAAGGCCGCGGCGGTGAGATCAGTCGGCTCAAGATAAATCGGGAAATCAGGTTGCATGGTATCCAGCGGTTAAGCAAAATCGTGACCAGTCCCATGGTAAGATTGCGGCAAATTTAGCGCTAGCGATTCCCTGAAAAGTCGCTCTCAATTGGAGATTTGGTGATTACGGTATGAAGCTTATTGATGCCCAAGGAAGACTGTTTGGTAAGGTTAACCTGCTGGATTTTGGCGCCGCCTTAATTATATTCATGGTGATTGTCGGCATTTTTGTCTTACCAGGCAGTAATGGCAAAAGTATCGTCGCTCAGGCCAATAGCGCTTCCATTGAGCTAACGACCCTTGTGCGGGGCTTAAATGTCCAGGACCCCCAGGGGCTCCTGAATGAGTTTCAAACCGCCAAACAAACCAATATTATTATTCGCAATCAACCGGCCGGTACCGTGGAAATTCGTCGGGTGGAGGAATTGTCTCGAACGGTAGCCGTTCCTCAGCCAGACGGTTCAGTCAAGGCCTTGCCCGATCCCCGTCCCGAGGCTAATTTTAGCCGGGATATGCTTTTGACGTTAGTGGGCAAAGGAGATGTAACCAAGACGGGAGTTGTGCTTGGGGGGCAAAAAGTCAAAATTGGCACAGTCTTAGAGTTGGAAGGCAAAAATTATAATTTTAATGCGAGTGTCATTAACGTCTTAGAGGAGAACCGTTAGCGATTGATTCGCGGCTCCTCGCCTTAGCCGGCCGGCGTCGTGGCGGGATGTTCAATGCTCCATTTCAGCGCCGGATTATTTTCCCAGCGATCAGCAATGTGGGCATAAATGGCTGTTGTTCGCGGATCCGCATGGCCAAGTAAATCCTGAACTTGGCGTAAGTCTGCCCCGGCCCGTAGGGCTAGAGTACCGGCAGTATGACGTAAGCTATGGGTAGATAGGGTTCGTCCCGGCGTCTGCTTTAAGTTCACCTGAATTAAATACTGATCCACGATGAGGCGAATCCCCCGCCGTGAAAGACGTTTCCCCCCAGCACGATTACCCAAAGCAATAAATAAGGGACTATGGGGGGTTAACTGTTCACCCAGTTTTTGGCGCAGTTCAACGTAATTTAACAACACATTGGCTAAATCTGGGGTTAAGGGCACAAGACGAATATTGCGTTTCCCTTCCACCCGAATACCGTAATGGCTGCCCTGTTTGACCAAGCTGCCTACATCGGCTCGGTGCATTTCCACGGTTCGTGTGCCTTCTAGGGCCATAATTGCCAACAAACTATAGTCTCTGGCCGCCCGTAGGCTATTGTCTTGGGGAATTGCGCCTAGCAACTGGGCGATTTCCCCCTGCTCTAAATAGGTAATACGAGCGCTGGTGTCTCGTTTTTCTTTAGGGGGTTTTACCCCGTTAGCTGGGTTGACGCTAATCAGTCCCCGCTCTAGGGCCGCTTGGTAAAAGCGCCGCACAACAGATAATTTGAGGGCGATCGTGGCGGGTTTCACCCCTCGATGTTCGATCAGCCAGCGACGGTAACGTTTGATGTCCCTTGGGGTAACGGCAGCGGGATGAAGGCCGATGGCACTGTCACCGGTGGCACTGGGCTGGGCCGCACACCACTTTAAAAACAATTGGAGTTGCCGTTGGTAAGTAATGAGTGTGTCTTTGGCCGCGTCACCGGCCCCCACATCGATCGCCAAAAACTCTGCAAAGGCTGTCAAAAGGTCAGCCTCTGGGGGAATTAACGCCAGGTTGGACAGGGGCAGGGACTCCATTTCTACCACGGTGCGCTCGGGTGATGAAAATTAATTATTTAAATAATTATCCAAAAACTGTTTCGGGCTGTTTTTGGGACAGAAAACGTTCATGAACAATTCCCAAAAAGGTTTCGAGATCTGACTGCCAAGCCGCTAAATATTGGGTGGCTACCTGAATCCTTTCCTTGGGGTTGGGGTTATTGAGCCGATAGTTAAAGTTACCCGAAAACAATAAGGCACTCACCGGTTGGCGATCCGGAATTTGTAACACAGCTTGATTAACTTTAAGCGTGAGTTGACAGCCTTCAAACTGGTAGAGCAAGTCAATACTCGCCTGAACGGGGG
>JBEAQB010000317.1:0-4555 GCA_041164125.1 Cyanobacteriota bacterium | reverse complement strand
ACGAAAAAATGGCAACGTCCCATCCGGGATTGGCGGGCTGCCGCATCCCATTTTGCTATTCTTTTTCCCGAACGCTTTTCACTCTAACTTTCCTCTTTACACAAAATTTAGATCACTCTCTATCCACATGCCTAGTAGCTCTTTATTGCCCAATAAATTAACTCCTAGTGCTAAGTGGATTGCTTTATTGATAACCCGACTGTTGCTGTCACATCGAGCAACTTCCGTCGGCAACTCGTAGCCCAGAATCATCCTCTGTCCTAGCTGTTGCTCAATCTGTTCCTGATATTCTACCTGGCTACTGATAACCTCCACCAATGCTCCCAAGCAGTCATCACTGGCATCTTTGGCATTGATTGACCATCCTGTCCCCATCATTAGCGTCTGTCTATGCTCATTGCTCCAGTCTTCTACTGCACACAACCTATGGTCTCCCTGGCTCATGATATAGCTCAGCAATAACACGCTTAACTCTCCGTAGCTCAATCCTTTACGGTTCCCATTGGGGCTGGGTAGTGAGGCGTCTATAATCTCGGCTATCTGTAATTTTTTGAGCTGATGCAGCAGTAGTGGGATATCGTCGCTGCGTTCTGATATCGTGCGGGTTTGAGACGCTGACATTCCATTGCTCTCCATTGACTGATTGCCCTAGAGCTTACACAGCTCAAGGGATTTAAAGACAACCTCTTATACCTTTCTCCATTTTTATTCCAGACTATCCACCAAAATCAACGAACCGACAGTCAAGATTGTCCTTTAGAAGGTTGTATTCAATGGGAACCTTCTGCTTGGGGGGGGTCAGTCCTGGAATTGGTTAGTTTTCCCCACCGTTCCGTAATGGCTGTCGTCATCAGATGGGACAGCAAACCAATGGGACCAGCAAATAAGCATAAAACCAAGGAATGCACTGTCCAAACCCCTGTTTCCTTGCCTTGCCAGTAGATCCAGCGTCCCACAAATAAATCCATCACCAAATAATGCACCCAACCCACCGCCATGATTTTTTCATCAGCAAAGGCTTGGGCGATCGCCGATAATTCAGGACTAGCCAATGCGGCCGCTGATTCAGAATTGAGGGAACCGATAAATAAAAATAGGTAAACCGACGCTAAAACAGCGAGGGGGATTAGGGACTTCATCACTTTTTCTGTCCATTGCCAGCGGGGCAAGAGGATCATCAAGCCCCAAAACGGTAGAACAAAGAGATTGCTGAGATTGAAAAGCAGTTCCGTAGCCATAACGAGTAACAGGGGTTGGGTAACAACTTGACAAAGCAGTTTAAAGTGTAGAAGACTTTACCGGATTTTGCCGATCGCCAAGGCACGCTACCCATCCACCAAAGACTGGGCACAGGCGGCAGCGGCTAGATAGCTGGTCGTCCAGGCATTTTGAAAATTAAAGCCTCCGGTCACCCCATCCACATCCAAGATTTCCCCGGCAAAATATAGCCCCGGACAACGGCGACTTTCCAGAGTTTTAAAATTGATTTCTTTCAACGTAACGCCGCCACAGGTAACAAATTCTTCCTTAAACACCCCTTTGCCGGTGATGTCGTACTGGCTATTGAGTAATAACTGGCTGAGGTGGTGGTATTGCTTTTTAGAGAAATCGGCCCAGACTTGAGTTTCCCCGATATTGGCTTGGTTAATAAAATACTGCCACAGCCGTTTGGGTAGGGAAATCGTAGTGAAGTTGCTGATTTGTTTGCGGGGATGGGTTGTTTTGATAGCCTGAAATTGGGCCGTTAGCTGCGCCAGGGATACGTCCGGTAACCAATTGATCCAGAGGGGATGATGATAGCGACAATCATGGAGTAACCGCGCTCCCCAGGCGGATAATTTCAACACCGCTGGCCCGCTCAGTCCCCAATGGGTAATTAACACCGGCCCTTGGTGACTTAGATTGCCTTTACCTTTAGGGTCTAAACTAACACGGGCCTGGGGAACACTCACCCCGGCCAAGGCTAACAAGGCGCGATCGCCGAGGGTAAAGGTAAATAGGGACGGTACAGGGTTTTGGAGGGTGTGTCCCAGTTGTTCCGCCCAGCGATACCCCAAGGGATGACCACCTGTGGCGATTAGGAGGCGATCGCCGGTTAAGGTTTCTCCCGATTTAAGGGTAATGAGAAAAGACTGATCGTGTTTGACGACCTGCCGCACCGGAGCCTGGGCACGTAATCTGACCCCCGCTTGTTGGGCCGCATTGATCAGGCAATCGACGACGGTGGCGGAATCATCAGTCACAGGAAACATGCGGCCATCTGCTTCGGTTTTGAGGGTGACCCCCTCGGATTTAAACCAATTGATCACATCCTGGGGCTGAAATCGACTAAACGGCCCCCGCAACGCCTTACCCCCTCGGGGATAGTTTTGCACCAACTGAGCCGGATCAAAACAGTGATGCGTGACATTACACCGCCCACCGCCGGAAATACGAACTTTGCTAAGAAATTGTGTTCCCGCTTCCAAGAGAACAACCTGGGTCTGGGGAGACTGCCGTGCTAAGTTAATCGCCCCAAAAAACCCGGCCGCTCCCCCGCCAATGACGATTACCGCTGGGGATTGCTTAACCCTAGTCATGGATTTTTCTGCCCGCGGCGGTGGGAAAATCAGCTAATTGTTGCAAAACTTGGGCATAGGTGTCCACACAATGAAGTTTGCAATACTCTTGGCGCATTCGCATTAACTTTTGTCGAATTGCGGTATTGTTGGCGATCGCCGTCACAGCTTGCCATACCGTTAGGGGATCGTGCCAATCTAAAATCAAAGCGGTGAGATCATAGTGAGCCAACTCCGTCGCCATCCAGGTGTCCGCCTTCACCAGGGGAATCCGCCCCGCGATGATCGCTTCGGTGAAAATGCCCGAGGTGCGTTCCTGATAGGCCAGGGGATCATAGGGTAGCAAAATCACCTGGGCCCGATTTAACCACGCGGCATAATCCTCTCGACTGAGGCGATCGCCAATTAATCTGACGGTGACCCCCTTGGCTGTCCCGACTAAGGCCGCCGCTTGGGCCGCCACTAATTCTATTTGCGGGGTTTTTGTCCAGGGCACTTGGGTTAACTGTTTAATGTCAGACCAGCCTTTTTCCGCTCGGGGGGAACCAGGCCACCAACAAACAAGGGGATCGGGGTGAACCGGTAACGGTACAAGATCGGGGAAATCTGTATGGGGAATAGGCATCACTGTCAAGGGGGTTTGTAAATAGGCCCGGAGGGAGTCCCCCAACGGTTCACTATCGGTTAAACACTGACAGCGATCCGGTAATAGTTGAATTAATTGTTTTTGCAACCAACGATAAACCGAACGGGTTTGATCCCGGTGCACATCCCGCCGGTACAAAATCCAGAGATAGATCCGTTGGCGTTGGGACGGCGGAATTTGCTTTAGCCCCCACCACAGCCCCAATAATTGCAGGTGAATAAACCGTTCCAAAAATAAAATAATCGGGCCCTGATCCTCTCCCTGATTCAAAATCGTTTGTAACTGCTCAGCGAGGCGATCGCCCCATTGTAATGCCTGGGGAATACGACAAATTTTTGCCCAAAGTCCCCCTTCTGCTTCTAAATCCACCGAGAATAAAACGTCTTCCCCCTTTAAGGCGATCGCCTGCTCCTTGGCCGGAATCCAAGCCCGATGCTTCCAGCCCAATAACCTGACCGCTGCCGCCACTGCCCCGTGATAGGGCACAATATGACCGTCGCCTTGCATCAAATTGGGAATCAGGGAAATAACTAGGGGCGGCGACATAAAAGGGAAAAATCGGATTCACAGACCATTCAACAAAGCAACCGTATCACGGAGAGCGTCAAACACTGGAATAGATTGAGAAAAACGATCCAACTGTTGCACCGTTTCGCGTCCCCGTCCTGTTAACAACAAAACCGGTTGACAACCCGCATTAATCGCCGCTTGCAAATCACTGGGGGCATCACCAATAAAGTAGGACTCTGGGAGGGAAATATGGTACTTTTCAGCGGCTTCCTTTAACATTTGCGGCGAAGGTTTGCGACATTCACACCCCGCATCCGGGTGATGGGGACAGAGGAAAAAATCGGTGAAGGTGACCCCAAAGGACTGATAGTCCGCCACCACTTTCTGGTGAACCGCTTCCACCGCATCATGGTCAAAATACCCCCGACCAATGCCCGCTTGGTTAGTAATCACAATCAATAAGTACCCAGCGTTTTGCCACTGCCGCAATGCTTGTCCGGCCCCTTGGGGTAGTTTGACTTGGGCCGGTTGGCTGAGATAGGGAATGTAATTGATGGTGACACCATCACGGTCGAGGAAAAGGGCTTTGCGGGGAACAGTCAAGGGTTTGCCAACATTAGTTTTACAGATGATAATCCCAGATGAACTACGGCGAGCTCAGCTGAGCCGCGGTCTCCCCAGTTCTTGAGGACAAAAACAAGGTTACAAAATGCTTTGTCAGGGTCTAGCTTGATTTTCTCTATCTATTGCCTTATCAACACTGTCTAGTGTATCAAAGTCGTAGCTAAGTCGCACGTGTCCACTGAACAGATCAAGTGAGCACTTCGGGGTGAGCCTCAGT